>DATMLG010000410.1:0-10076 GCA_035570675.1 Verrucomicrobiia bacterium
TCGAACGCATCCTGCTGCGGACCGTCGAACGCATAAGTGCCCAGGCGGTTGGTTCCGAAGGTGACCGTCGCGACCAGGTTTGTGCCGGGATATTTTATCGTGGCGTGTTGCAGCGGCCGCAACAAAATGCCGACCACGTAATTGCCCGCGAGCAGGCAGATGAGAACGCCGATGGCGATGACGCTCGCGCACTTGACCAGGCACCAGCGAAGATCTTCGAGGTGTTCGAGGAAGGATTTGACCGGGCCGCCTTCCTCCGTTTCCGGGGCAAGACCCGATTCGGGCGCATTAGCCATGGCAAAAAGCCGTCACCCGTGGATCAGACTTTTTGGGCGGGAGGAGGCTGCGGGGCCGCGGGCTGCGTCTGGTTGGGAACGGTCGCGGCGGGAATGGTCTTCTGGGGCGGCGCGGGAGTTTCGTTCATCGCGTTGTTCATCTCGTCCGTCACGTCGCGCGTCGCCTTCTTGAATTCCTTGATGCCGGTGCCGAGGCCCTTTGCCAGTTCCGGCAGCTTCTTCGCGCCGAACAACAGCAGGATCACGGCGAAAATCAAAATGACTTCGCCACCGCCCAAATTAAAAAGGCCCAGCATCGCATTCATAAACACTTGTCAAACTCTGACTCAATATACACCCGCCGGCCCGATAGTAAAGGGCCAATCTCAGGCCCAAAACCAGCCCCATCCCGTTGCGGCTGAATGATTACTGGCCGGGCGGCGTCAGCACCACGAAGTCGTCGCGCCGGTTTTTGGCAAACGCGGACTCGTCGTGCCCCTGGTCCACCGGCTTGTCCTTGCCGTAGGTGATGATGTCCACGCGCGACGGATCAATCCCCGCCGACACAATGCGTTCCCGCGCCGCCAGCGCGCGGCGTTCGCCGAGCGAGCGGTTGTATTCTTCCGTGCCGCGTTCGTCGCAATTTCCTTCCACCCGCACGGCGACATTCGCATGGCCCTTCAGGTAATCAGCCACCGCGTCCACCTTGGATTGTTCCTGGGATCTGATGGCGGATTTGTCATAGGCAAAACGAATCGTCTGCTCGGCGAGAATATCCGAATTGGCGGCCCATCCTTCATGTCCTTGCCCAAGCGCTCCGCCGCCAGTTGGTGTGGGGTTGACGCCGGTGCTGGTGTCGGTCGGCAGCGGTTGGGCACTATCAGGCCCTGTGGGTCCCGGATTTGTCGGGCGCGCCGTGCCATAAATATTTTTTTGATTCTGAGGAGTGTGCCGGCAGCCGGTGCCGGAAATAATCAGGGCTGAGCCTAAAGCAATGAGATTAAACAGTGTTTTCGATTTCATATTCTCTACGGGTTTTCGGGCGGATTCATTTCGCCCAACTGGGTTGTGAGTTGCTGCTCCCCGAAACCCGGGGAACATCCTTGACTTGTTTCGTGGGCACGTCAAGCAGAGACAACGTGCGATTTCCACCACCGCCGCGCCGCACAAAAATGAGGGTCCGGGAATTCGGCGCCCAGCTCGGGTCCTCGCCGGACACCAGCGGAATCGCCGTCCCGCCTTCGGACGGAACCACGCAAATATTGAACCCGCCCAGATACTGGGAGGTGAAGGCAATCCACTTGCCGTCCGGCGACCAGTCCGGCTCCGACGGATTGGAAATGCCGCCGGTCACGATGCGTTCCATGTGGCCGCCGTCCGCGGGAACCCGGGACAACGCCCGGCGTTCATTGACCTTGGAGGCAAAACAAATCCATTTGCCGTCCGGCGACCAGCAGGGCGAGGAATTCTCCTCAGTCGTGAAGGTCAACTGCTTCACGCCGCCGCCGTCCGCGTCGCCTACATAAATATTCACGCTACCGCCCTTGGCCAGAACCATGGCCACCTTCCGGCCGTCCGGCGACACCGCTGCGCTGCCGATGGTGCCCGGATAATCGGCAAAATTCCGCCGCGCGCCCGTGTGCAGGTCCTGGTACCAAACGCAAAGCGGGCCAAGCTTATAGGAAGTGTAGTAAAGCGCGAAATGTCCCGGCACCCAGCACGGCGCGGCCACGATGGCATGGTCTGCCGTCGCCGCCATCGGATTGTGCCCGTCAAAATCCGCCACGTAAATCTCGCCGCCGGTGCTGTTCTCCACCTTGAAGGCAATCCTCGAAATCTGCCCGTTCGCCTCGGCGATGCCGGGCACGCCACTAATTTTGAGGACCACGTCATCCGCCAGCCTATGTGCCTGTGCGCGCATGGAGCCGCCCTGATAGCTACGCGAGAATAGAACTGACTTCGACCCACCACTGCTTCCACCACCTGCCAAGTCAAGCTGCCCGATGACATTGGCCGCGTTGTTGCCGGTGAGTTCGTAATTGGCGGAGCCCGCCGGCACGCTGATAAATCCCATCACCGACAGGTCGAATTTCAACACGGACGCCACTTCGCCCGTAAACCCGGTGATGGTGATGGGCGTGGGTGGAATGCCAATCTTCGTTTCCCCGTTGATCTGAATGTTTTCCTGCGCGCGCAAACCGGGCGCGGCCAAAACGCCGAGCATTGCGACCATTGCGAGTGCGACTAAATATCTGCCGTTGGTTTGATTGATCATTTTGCGGTTAAATTGAAGGTGAGGCTGTACATCCGGACTGCGTCCTTGGAACCCTCCGGGAACGGCGCGATGTCCGTGACATTGTCCAGGGTGGTTTCGATGGACCGGTCCATGACCGGGTTGCCGGAAGGCTTGGTGATCTCGTGACGAATGACGCGTCCGTCCCGCCCGATGCTGATGCTCACCACGACCGTGGCGGAGTCGTCATTCAGGCTGACGGGCCGGTTCCAAGCCGCGTGGTAAATGCTGTAAACAATGTCCCGGTAATTCGCCGCCGCCTCGCCGCCGTCATCGCCCGAACTGGTCTCAACCACGGTGGCCTGCGACAAGCTGCCGCTCAACCGGCTGATTCCCTTGTTGATTTGATTCGCAATGCGCCGCTGGTTTTCGGCAGCCGCGCGGGCCTTCGCATCGGCCGCGGCCGCGTCACTGTTGCTGGCCACCTTTTGGACCGGCGGACGATCCACCGGCGTGAAGTCGTCCGTTTGGGCAGGTTTCGGTTTCACCGGCTTGAACGACTCGGCGTCTTTCGTCGGCGCGGGAGTAAACTGCGGAGTGTCTTGACGCGGCGGTTGTGGTTGCGGTTGCACCGGCGGCTGCGGCTGCGGTTGAACTGGCGCACTGACGGGCGGCTGGGGTTGCGTCACCGGCACCACCGGCGGCTGGGCCTGGTCAATCTGGGGACTGCCCCCGCCTTGCGTCGGGCCGTCGGTCACCTTGGAGGGGTCGAAAAATGTGATGCGGTTCGCCGGCGATATTTTGTCTTCCGGCATGAGCGCGGCGCCGAACACCAGGATTAGCAGCAGCAGCCCGTGCAGGGCACCCGAGGCGATCAGGCATTTTTTTTGCAGGCGGTTCATGGCTGGTTGCCGCGCGGATTCCCGCGCACGGACATCTGGGTGATGCCAAGCTGCTGGCAGCGGTCCATCAGGTCGGTCAGGAGTTCGATGCGGCCGTTCTTGTCCGCGCGAATGTCCACCACCAGCTTTGGGTTTGAGCGGCGCGCCTGCGCCAGCGCCCGGACGATCTGGTCGAGCGACATCTTCTGGCGCTCCAGGACATACTGCCCGTCCGTGCTGACTTCCACGGTGCGGACATCGCTCCGGTGAATGACATCCGAGCCGCCGGAAATGGACGGCAGTTTCACATCGAGGCCCTTTTCGAGCAGCGGCGTGGTGATGACGAAGATGATGAGCAGCACGAACGCAAGGTCCAGCAGCGGCGTGATGTTGATGTCCGCCAGCGTCACCAATGAATTGCGTTGTGAAAAACGGCGCATTTCTAATTTCCCTTATCGACCGCCTAATCCTCTTCCAGATATTCCGTTTCCACCTTGGAAACGAGTTCCTGCGCAAAATTATCAAGCTCCACCGTCAGCACGCGCAGATTGTGCACGAGCCAGTTGTAACCGAACATCGAGGGAATGGCCACCAGCAAACCGGCGACGGTCGTGATCAACGCGCCCGAAACGCCCGGCGCCATGGCGGCCATCGTCGCGCTGCCCTGCCGTGCAATGCCGCTGAACGTGCTCATCACGCCCCAAACGGTGCCGAGCAATCCCAGAAACGGCGCGCCGCTCACGGCAATCGCCAGCAGTATCAATCCCGATTCCAACTTGAGCGACTGCTGGGCGACGGTGTTCTCCAGCGTGCGCTTGACGTGCTCCATGGTCTTGAGCGATAGAAAGCGTTTGCGGCCGTCGCCCGCCGTGTTCTTGAGCCGGGCGTCCAGTTCCACGCTGCCGGCTTCATAGACCATGAACAACGGGCAGCCTTCCACCTTCAACCGCCGGTCAAAAATGCCGAGCACATTCTTCTGGCTCTTGAATTCGCTGTAAAAAAAGAGGTTCAACTTCCGGGCACGTCGCATCTGAAGGGCCTTGGTGATCATCACCGTCCAGGCGATTATGGAGAAGACAAAGAGGAGGCAAATGATGAGCTTGCCTTCGGGATAGGTCCGGTCCCAGATGTATAATAAATCCATCTGGTTGGACTGGCTGACAGTTGCAGCTAGAAATACAGGTACATTCATTCCAACACGAATTTGAACCAATTTAACTTGGCCGTGAGGAATTTAATGCGCCCAAGCGGTGGTGGTCAACGCCGGAGACATTCTTAGCCGCGCCGCGCGGAATTGCAAAATATATTTTCGGATTTTTTGGCCGGGGCCGCGATCCCAAAGACTTACAGAACCGGAGGCGGGGTATCCGTCGGCGGCGGCGAATCCGGGCGGTGTTCCGGATGAGGCGCGCTGACGGTGGTCGCGGGCGCGGGCAGAACGGCCGATGGCTTCTTGCGAGGGCGGGTGGTTTTGGATTTCTTGGGCGGGCTTGATTTTTTCTTCCGCACGGGGGCCTTTTTGGAGGACTTGGCGGATTTCTTGACGGGCTTGGGCGCCTTGGCAAGGGCCTTTTTTAATTTCTTCAACGCCTTCTTTTCCGCCTTCCGGAAGCGTTCACCCGCGATCTGCAGGGCATGTTGGGCGTCCGCCGCGTCCTCCCTGGCCTTTTTGGCCATCTTGCGGGTCAGGCGCACGAGCTTGCGCGTCTGCTTGAGCTTGATCTTGGCCTGCTGGAAAGTCTGGCTGGCGGTGCGCGCCCGCTGGCCGGCGTCGCGCGCGAGGTCCGCGGCCTTTTGAAATTCTTCCCGTTCCTTCTTTGCCAAATTTTTCGCCTTGGACAAGTTCATGCCAAATACCCTTTCAATGCGGTTTCAAAATCCTCGAGATTTCATGATGCTGCCGCATCGTAGCCCGGCCCGGCCCTTTGGTTCAAGCCCCATATGCCATGAAAATGTTGAGCCGGAAATTTGGGAAAGAGGCGGCGCTCAATCGCGATGGCCCTGATCCAGCTCCTTTTCCGCGCGGCTGCGCAGGGCGCTGTTCACCCGCCCCACCAGATCACGCGGGCTGAAGGGCTTGGTGATGTAATCTTCCGCCCCGGTGTCCAGGCCGATGATGCGCGTCAATTCGCTCTTCCAGGCCGTGAGCATGATGACGGGAATGGGGGCCGTGGAAGGCAGCCGGCGGAGAATTTCGCAAACCGAAAGGCCGTCCAGTTCCGGCATCATCAAATCGAGCACAATCAAATCCGGCAGGGTGGCGCGGGCCTGATTCAAGGCCTCCATGCCGTTGGCCGCCGTGATGACATCATACCCCTCCGCCCGGAGATTGAAGGACACCAGCTCGACCATGTCCGGTTCATCATCCACCACTAAAATCTTTTGCGGCACCATATTTCGTTATCACGCAAGCTCCTCAACCGCAATGTCGGGAACGTTACGGTAACGTTACAAATGGAATGCCACCCTTGGGCTATGCTCATCGCCCCGGCGACTTCGCCTCGACGAACCGGGCTTACTATGGAATCCTCCCATTGTGAAACAGCGGGCGTGTTGTGAAAAACCGCCCCGGCACAACAGGTCGGCACATTAATGGGTTATGGCTGAAACAAATTCCACGGGGACAAACGCGACGACGGAAACCGGCACTTCCAGCAACGCCCCACCGGCGGGCACAACCGGTTCCAAACAGCCGACAGCAGGTGACAAGGTGTCGCAACTGGATTTCCTGGATCGCGACACCCTTGCGGGAGCATTGCTCGTGGCGGTGGTCGTGGCCTTTTGCGCGTGGGTGGCCGGCCGGTTGGTGCGGCTGGCAGTGCATCGCATTCTGACGCGGCCCAAGCATGTGCCCTCGGACCCGACGGCGATTCAATTCATGGGTCAACTGGCGCGGGCGGGCGTTTACGTGTTTGCGGTGTTGACCTATGCGCATCTTATCCCGGCCTTGAGCAATTTGGGGAGCGCCTGGCTCGCAAGCGTGGGGGTGTTGTCCGTGGTGGTGGGTCTGGCGGCGCAAAACACGCTGGGCAATCTCATCGCCGGCGTCACGCTGCTGCTTTACCGGCCGTTCAACATTGGCGACCGGCTGCAGGTGACGGCGCCGACGGGGCTGGAAACCGGCGTCGTGGAAAGCCTCAACCTGGGTTACACCATCCTGCGAACGCCGGATGAACGGCACATCGTGATTCCGAACAGCCTGATGTCCAGCCAGACGAACGTGAATCTCTCCTCCAGCGGCGGACGACTCATCTGCCTGGTGCCATTCACGGTAAGCCCGGACACGGATCTCGAACATGCACGGAAGGTATTGATTGAAATCGCCGGCCAATTCTCGAAGGCGGAGGATTACGTGGGCAGCCCGGTGACCGCCTTGAGCAGTACCAGCGTCACGCTGACGCTTCAGGTCTGGTGCGACGGATTCAAGGCGGCGGCGGACTTGAAGAGCAACCTGTTCGAGGCCGCGCGCAAACGGTTCAAGGCCGAGGGCATCGAGTTGCGCTAAGATTCAGCCGGAAACAAGCTGGGAACGGGCATAATACGGATCCGCCGATCCAAAAACGAAGCAGACTAAGTTTGACAATCGAGCGGTGAAACAGTAGTATTAACGCTGTGCAGAAGGTAGCTGTTCCCCGGGGCACACGTTCACGCCCGCCTGCCAGCTCGCGCCGGGCGTTGCTGTGGGTTCATCGTCTCGCCCGGGCCTGCCTGTGGCACGATCCCTCGCTTTATCGCTGGTTCGGCCGTTTGCGTGGCCGCGGTGACTGCCTGAATCTCGACTACGATTTGTGGATAGACGGTTTCCCCGGGTCGGGCACGGCGCTGGCCGCGACGGCCTTTTGGGAGGCCAATCCCGAGGTCAAGCTCGCCGGCCGCTGGCATGCGCCGCCGTTCATTCTCCATGCGCTTTACAGTTTCAAGCCCGGCATTTTCCTCATCCGGCAGCCGGCGGACGCCGCCATTTCCTCGGCCATACTTTCGAACAGCAGCCTTGGCGAAAGTTTGGACTACTACAACGACTTTCACCGCGTGATGGCGCCGCAGGCTTCCTGGATGTTCGTGGCGCCCTTCGAAGACATCATGACCCAGTGCGCCACGGTCATCGAGAGTTTCAACCTCCATTACCGGACCAACTACGCCGCCCCGGCGCAGAACCCGGCAGCCCGGCTTGCCACCGCCAAACCATCCGCGCCGCAGCCCGAGGGGGCCGTCCGCGAACTCCGGGTCGCCCGTCCCTCGCCGATTTCTTCGAGCCTGAAAAACGAAATGCGCCAGCACCTGCATGAATCCCCTGCCCTTCGACGCAAGCTGGAACAGGCGCGCAAATATTATTCCGCGTTCCTGCAGGGAGAACGCCGCACTAAGCTTCCCAACTTCAACGTCAGCACCCGGCATCTGCCTTCGATGGCTTGATCTCGCCGCGCAGACGCGCGAAGTGCGCTTGCTGAATTACCTCGTGATCCAACCGCCACCCACGACCAAGTCGTCCTGATAGAACACGCACGCCTGGCCGGGGGTGATCGCGCGTTGCGGTTCATGCAGTTTCACCTGCGCGCCGCCGTTGGGTCGGGCCGTCACCGTCGCGGGCGTCCCGGGATGATTGTATCGAATCTTGGCGGTCACCTCCTGCGATTCCGGCGGTGTGTCGAAGGGAATCCAATTGCAGCGTTCCACCCCAAACTCGTCGCGGTCGAGCGCGGATTCATCGCCAACGACGACGCGGTTGTTGGCCGCGTTCAGTTCGATGACGTAAAGCGGCCGTGGCGAGGTAAGGCCCAGCCCCTTGCGCTGGCCGATGGTGTAAAACTCAATGCCCTCGTGCTGGCCCAGGACGTGGCCGTGCAAATTCACGATGTCGCCGCGATGCTTCTGCACGAGATTGGCCTGTTGCAGAAAGCGGCCGTAATCCTTGTCCGGCACAAAACAAATTTCCATGCTCTCGGCCTTGTCGGCGGTCTTCAATTCGCACTGGCGGGCGACGTCGCGCGTGTCGGTCTTCGTCAATTCGCCGAGGGGAAACAGTGTGCGGGCGAGTTGCTCCTGCCGCAGCGAGAACAGGAAATAGCTCTGGTCCTTGCGCGAGTCGTGTCCGCGCTTGAGCAGCATCCGGCCGGTGGCGGGATTTTTTTCCACGCGCGCAAAATGGCCGGTGGCGATGTATTCCGCGCCGAGCTGCCGCGCGCGGCTGATGAGCGTGCCGAACTTCAGCTTCTCATTGCACATGACGCAGGGATTGGGCGTGCGCCCGGCCTTGTATTCCTCGGCAAAATAATTGATGACCTGCTTCTGAAAATCCTCGGCCTCGTCCACGAGATAGTAGGGAATGTCCAGCTTGTGGGCGACGCTCCGCGCGTCCGTGACCGCCTGCGGGCCGCAACACTTGTCCTCGGCGCGGTTGATGCAATCCTGGGGCCAGAGCTTCAGCGTGATGCCGACGACATCATACCCCTGCTCCAGCAAAAGCGCCGCCGCCGCCGAGGAATCCACCCCTCCGCTCATGCCGACGACCACGCGCGTTTTCTGATTGTCCGCCATCAAAGCAGAGGATACGCGGGCGCAGGAGTGAAGTAAAGCGGGGGAGTTTTGGGGCAGTGTCTTAATTCGGACTATTAGTCCGCTTTTGTTTATCGACTTTTCTGCGAAGCATTTCTTCGAGCGCCTCGTTTTCGATTGGCCCCGGTTGGTGAGTTTTCACCATTTTTCTAAATGTGAGAATAAATAAGACAAATATCGTAAAGAGAATTGGAACCAACGGGGGCCACATTGGTTTTTCATGAAGACACATTTTTGCAAAGTCCACAATCACAGCGAGTAAGCTTACGACCGCGATGACAATAGAGAGTGCGCTGACAATTCCCATTTTTGTGTCTTGTTTCATTTCTTGTCTTTCACGTCATTGACGATTTGTAATCGGAGGCAAATCAAATCCGCTTCTCGTCGGCGTCAATGAAGTCCACGAAGGTCGTGATTTCGTCGCGGTGCGACAGGCCGGCCTGTTCCTTGCGCATTTTCAAACGGTCGGCCGGTTCACCGGGCTCCTTGCCGCGGTTCAGGAGGAAATCCCGGAACGCCGCCTTTTCCGCGTCGGTCTTCTTGACGTTCTGACGGACCCAATCGGCGACCTGGCCGTCGGTGATGCAATTTTTGACGACGGCGATGAATTGTTCAGCGGTGAGGCCGGCGGCCTTGAGCCAGATGCCGTCGAAGCCCTTGGTGAAATTCTCCTGGTAATCGGTGTGGAGCTGGCCGGCGGAATGGAGGCGGATTTTGTCCACAAAACGCGGCAAATGAGGCCAGCCGCACATGGTTTCGCGGGGGCTGCGCGGATAAATAATTTCGCTCATGGCCGAATATTCGGCCAGAGCGATGGTTCTGTCAACTGCCCGCCGGAGCCGCACGAGGCGGCTGGCGGCGGATTATTTACCAAGCCTTGGGACGAACACCTCACCGATGACCGCCGGCAACGAGCAGGGTTTCGCCGGTGATCCACGAGGAATCTGATGAGGCGAGGAACACGACGGCGGTGGCGATGTCCTGCGGCTGGCCGATGCGACCGAGCGAGGTTCCGGCCACGTAATTGTCCCGGAATTCGCCCTTGGTGACACCGGCCGTGTCCGTGCCCTCGGTTTCGACGAGACCGGGCCGGACGGCGTTGACGCGGATCTTGCGCGGGCCCAGTTCCTTGGC
>DATMLG010000411.1:0-5278 GCA_035570675.1 Verrucomicrobiia bacterium
TTCGCGGGCACGGACATTTTTACCTGCCGCAAACTCCGGCTCACCAGCGCGGCCGGCGAAGTGTTCGATATCGGCTTCGTCGGCGAAGTCACCGGCGTAAACACGGCCTCGTTACTCGAATGCATCGCGCAGCAGCATACGCCGGTCATCAGCCCGACGGCGCTGGGCGAGGACGGCAAGTTGTACAATTGCAATGCGGACGTCGCCGCCGCGCAGGTGGCCATCGCGCTCAAGGCAAAGCGGCTCGTATTTATGAGCGATGTGCCCGGCCTCCTGCGCGACCCCAAGGACCCCGCCACCGTCATTCCGCGTGTCAAGGTCGCCGAAGTCGACGACTTGAAACAGTCGGGCATCGTCGACAAAGGCATGATTCCGAAGGTTGACAGCGCCGTCGCCGCCATCCGGGCCGGCGTGGACAAGGTTTCCTTTGTGGACGGTCGGATGCCGCACGCAGTGTTGCTGGAGATTTTCACCGACCGGGGCGTCGGCACGGAGGTGGTCTTGTAGGATTGAACCAGTCCTTGAAATATGCGATTATGAGTGTTGTGACTGACCAGGATGCTTATCTGCTGCGCGAGAATACCGGAACCACCGGTTTGGTGCATACTGCCCGGACGGTGGCGGAAGTGCTGGCGCACTGGAATCTCCCGCACCTCATCGTGGGCGGCCTGGCGGTGCAGGAGCACGGCTACCCGCGTCTGACGATCGACGTCGACGTCGTGGTGCCGGACATTCTTGAAGCCCAAGAATTTCTGACGGCGGATTTGTCCGGGCCATTCGTTCGTTTGCCGGGAAATGAAGTCCGTCTCGTGGACAAGCGCAATCGGGTGGAAATTGACTTGCTTCCGGGCGGCAAGGTGCTCAAGCAGGGATGCCAGGTGCCGTTTCCCAATCCGGTGACCGTGGCTGATCACATCCAATACATTGGTTTGCCGGACTTGATTTCACTGAAACTCGACAGTTGGAACGGTTCACCGTTGCGCCGCGTCAAGGACAAGGCGGATGTGGTCGAGCTGATCACCCGCCGCACGCTGCCGCGCGAACTGGCGGTCGCCGGGGCTGTTCGGGGATTATACCTCGAATTGTGGGATGGACTGAAGGCGGAGAAATGAGCTTGCTACAAAGCTCACGCGGGTGAAAGAACACGTGTGGATTACAACATTCCCCTTCCCTCCGTGAATTTTCCTGCTAAACATTTCCCTTTCGTTTGAAGCAAATGCAATGAAAGAAATCGTTCCAGAACCGCCGGCCGTGGTGCGCAACGAAACCGCCGAGGTGCAGTCCCTGTTCCAGCGCCACGTTGTTCCAACCTACGCGCGCTTTGATGTCGTGCTCAGCCACGGCTCGGGCAGCCGCGTATGGGACACCGCCGGCCGCAGCTACCTGGACCTCGGAGGCGGCATCGCCGTCTCCACGCTCGGCCATTCGCCGGCGGCCATTACCGACGCGCTCATCGAGCAATCCCGCCGGCTCGTCCATGTTTCCAATCTCTATTACCACGCGCCGCAGGGCCGGCTGGCGCAGGCGCTCGTGAACTTGATCGGCCCGGGTAAATGCTTTTTTTGCAACAGCGGCGCGGAAGCCGACGAGGGCCTGTTCAAGCTGGCGCGGAAATTCGGCCACGACGAAGGCCGTTTCGAAGTCATCACCGCGTTCAATTCCTTTCACGGACGGACGCTTGCGGGCATTGCCGCAACCGGCCAGGAAAAGGTGAAGAAAGGTTTTGAACCCGCGGTGCCGGGTTTCCGGCATGTGCCTTTCAACGATCTCGCGGCGGCGCGCGCGGCGATTTCCCCGGCCACCGCGGCCATTCTCATCGAGGGCGTCCAGGGCGAGGGCGGCGTCAACATGGCCACGCCGGAATATCTGCTGGGCCTGCGGCAGTTGTGCGATGAGAAAAAACTGCTGCTGCTTTTTGACGCCGTACAGTGCGGCCATTTCCGCACCGGCCGTTTTCAAAGTTATCAGCGCATTCTCGAGGGCGTGCCCGGCGGCGAATCATTCCTGCCTGACGGCATTGCCATGGCGAAGGCCCTCGGCGGCGGATTTCCCATGGGCGCATTCTGGGTGCGGCAGCCTTATGCCGATTTGCTCGGCGCCGGTTCGCACGGAACGACCTTTGGCGGCACGCCGCTCGGCTGCGCCGTGGCTCTAAAAATCCTCGACGTCATCCAGCGGGAAAAGCTTGCCGACAACGCGCGCGACCTCGGCGAGCATCTCCGCGCCGGCCTCGAACGGCTCGCGCAAAAATATCCGGGCGTCATCAAGAGTGTACGCGGGCTGGGGCTGTTGCTGGGCTTCGAACTGGCCGCGGACATCCCGGCCTTCTCGGGCGAGGGCAAGAGTCCCGCCGTCCGGTTCATCAACCTGCTGCACACCGCGGGCGCGCTGGCCATCCCCGCCGGCACGCACGTCGTCCGGCTCCTGCCCGCGCTCAACCTGCGCCGCGCGGAAGCCGATGAAGGACTGGCCATCATTGAATCCGTGGCCGCGAAACTGGCGGCCTGAGATTTTGCGTTTGTTTATGAACCACCTGTTGAGCATTGAAAAATTGCCCCTTGCGGACATGGAAAAAATCCTGTCCGCGTCCGGCCCCATGAAGACCGAGCGCGGCCGCCATTCAAGCCAGCCGCTCGCCGGCCAGATTTGGGCGATGATTTTTACCAAGTCTTCCACGCGCACCCGCGTGTCCTTCGAGGTCGCCATCCGCGAACTCGGCGGGCAGGCGCTGTTTCTCAGCGCGAACGACATCCAGCTCGGCCGCGGCGAACTCATCAAGGACACCGCCCGCGTGCTGGGCCGCATGGTCAACGGCGCCATCATCCGCACTTTTGCGCAGGGTGACGTCGAGGAATTCGCGCAGTTCGCCGGCCTGCCCACCATCAACGCGCTCACGGACGAGGAGCATCCCTGCCAGATACTCACGGACATTTTCACTTTCGAGGAAAAACGCGGGCCGATTCCCGGCAAGGTTGTCACCATCATCGGCGACGGCACAAGCAACATGACGAATTCGTGGATCTTCGCTGCCGCCAAGCTGGGCTTTGAATTGCGCGTCGCCGCACCGGCCGGTTACCAGCCTGCGTCCGACCTTCTCAAGCGCGCGGGGGGAAACATTGTTGTCACCGATGATTTGGAGGCCGCCTCCCGGGGTGCGGACCTGCTTTACACCGATGTCTGGGTTTCCATGGGGCAGGAGGCGGAATCCGCCGAACGCATCCAGAAGATGAAGGGCTATCAAATCAACGCCGCGGCGGTCAAGCTGGCGAAGCCCGGCGTGCTGGTGATGCATTGCCTGCCCGCGTACCGGGGCAAGGAAATCGACGAAGCCACCTTCGAGGCCAACGCCCAGACCATCTTCGACCAGGCCGAAAACCGGCTGCACGTCCAGAAGTCCATTCTCACGTGGACTTTGAGTTAAGTAAGAAACGACGTTTGCGCGGCCGCATTCAGACGCCGGCGGCAGGTTTGAAATAGTCTTTTCCTCCCGGGCAACCTATAACTATCGTACGTCCCGTGACACCAGACCGCTACAAAGTCTCAGCATTCGGCCGGCAGCGCTTGACCGGGAACATTCAAAAGCGCGGAACCAGACTGGGACTTCCCACTTGGGGCGGCTTCGCTTTTGGAAGTCTTTTCGTCGTCGCGGGCGGCTCGATCACTTTGGCGGGTACTAAAATCTTTCCCGTGAATCCGACCTCAGTGCATGCGCCTTATTGGGTTTTGACCGTGGTTGGCATTTCGTTCGTGCTGGGCGGGTTTGCCGTTTGGAGCGGGGCTTGGAGGCAATTTGCGGCCAATCGCCGGCGCCAGGAGGCAGCCCGCCGTCACCCGGATGAACCCGCCCTGGCGGATTACCCCTGGCATCCCGACGGATTTACGGTCTCGGAATGGACCGGGGTGACCAAGGCGTTCGCCATGGCCATGTTTCTCACGATCTTTCTTTCGATGTTCAATTGGTGGGCGTTTGGCGCGAACGGTCCGTGGATGGTCAAAGGCATCGTGGGTTTGTTCGACCTCGTCACGCTGTTTGTCTGGTTACTGGCTGGCCGACAATTATTGCGCGCTCTCAAGTTCGGATATTCCTGCGTCGAGTTCGCTTCCTTCCCTTTTCGTCTTCCAGAGCCCGTCGTCATCCGCTGGCGACCCTTTGGTGGAATATCACGGGTCAACAAGGGAACGTTCACACTTCGCTGCGTTGAAGAAAGGATGGAACGCCAAGGCAAAGCTGTTTCTATTGTTCATGACGAAATTTGGAGCGCAAACTGGATGGTCGAGCAGGCATGCAGCCTTCAACCCCGGGAAGAAGTGGCCCTCCGCTACGAACTGCCCGCAGACGCGCAATCAACGAACCTTGGTGCTCAAAATCCGCTGTTTTGGGAATTGGAAGTCAAACTCGACCTTCCCGGTCTCGATTTCAACGAAACCTATCTTGTGCCGGTATATGGCTTGGCGCGGACCGCAGCCATTGCAGCCGGCAGTTGATAAACGTTGCCTCTACACCGCCGCATACCGCCGCAAGTATTTCACCGCGACGGTCAAATCCTTGGGCCACGGGGCGGTGACCACCACTTCCGCGCCGGTGACGGGATGCTTGAACTTCAGTTCCGCGGCATGCAGCGCGACGCGTTCCATCAAGGGGCGCTCCGTTTTGTTGGGCTTGAGGTGGTAGCCGGTCTTCAACTGCGAGAGCAGCAGCGGGCTGCCGCCGTAGAGCGCGTCGCCCACAATTGGCAGGCCGGCATGGCGGAGATGCACGCGAATCTGGTGGGTGCGGCCGGTCGCGGGCCGGCATTGCAGCAGCGAATGGCTCCGGAATTTTTCCAGCAACTCGACGGAGGTCTTGGAACGCTTGCCGGTTTTTTCGTCCACGCGGATGAGGCCGACCTTCACGGGGTGCGGCGCGAGCTTGGCGGTGACTTCAAAAGTTGGCTGCACCGGCTGCCCATGAACGAGCGCGACATAGGTCTTGGCCGTCAGTTCGGCGCCGAACAAGTTTGCCAGCGCGATGAGCACGGGCTTGGTCTTCGCGAGCAGGATGACGCCGCTGGTCTCAAAGTCGAGCCGGTGGGCGTTCATGAGGTAGCTCAGCCCGCGTTCCCGGGCCCAGGGCGTGCCGCGCTCGATGCCGGCGTGCAGGAGCTTCATGAGGTTCGGACGCTCCGGGTCGTAGCGGTCGGGCGAGACGAGCAGGCCGGCGGGTTTGTCGAGGGCGATGAGGTGTTCGTTCTCGAAGAGCACGGCCGGTTCCCAGTATTCCCGCGTGGCCGGGGAGGAA
>DATMLG010000412.1:0-7857 GCA_035570675.1 Verrucomicrobiia bacterium
CCCGGTCGTGGTTGACGTGCCGAAGAACATCCAACAGGCGAAGGCCCAGCCGGTGTTCCCGGCGAGCATCTCCATTCGCGGCTACAATCCCGACCTCCACGCGAGTGATTTGGAGTTGAACGAGATCATCGGGTTGATTGAAAAATCCGAACGACCGGTGTTGTACGTGGGCGGGGGAATCATCTCGGGCAACGCGAGCGCGGAATTGTTCAAATTTGCCGTGGCGACACAGATCCCGGTGACGAGCACGATCATGGGTTGCGGGGCGTTTCCGGAGACGCATGATTTGTCGTTGCGCTGGCTGGGGATGCACGGGACGGCGTACGCGAACTGGGCGGTGAGCGGGGAATTTGCGCCGCGCGAAGGCAAGGCGGAGCCGCGGAAGATTGCGCCGGGGGCGGACCTGTTGCTGGCGTTTGGCGTGCGGTTTGACGACCGGGTGACGGGGAAGGTGGAAAAATTTTGCGAGACGGGGACGATTGTGCACGTGGACGTGGACCCGTCCGAGATCAACAAGAACAAGCCGGCGAACCTGCCGGTGGTGAGCGACATCAAGTACGCGTTGAAGCGGCTGAATGAACTGGTGGCGAAGCGGACGACGCACAAGAAATTCGCGCCGTGGCACAAACAAATCGCCGAATGGAAGGCGAAGGCGCCGTTGGGCTATCGCGTGACGGATGAGGTGGCGGGTTCCGACCACATGAAGGACCATTTGAGCGGCAAGGAGAACGAGGTGATTCTGCCGCAAATGGTGATTGAGATGTTGTATGAATTGACGAAGGGCGACGCGATCATCACGACGGGCGTGGGCCAGCATCAGATGTGGGCGGCGCAGTATTACAAGTATTCGTATCCGCGGCAGTTGTTGACGAGCGCGGGCCTGGGGGCGATGGGCTTCGGGTATCCCGCAGCGCTGGGCGCAAAGGTGGCGCGGCCGGACAAGCAGGTGATTGACATCGACGGGGACGGTTCCTTCCTGATGAACGTGCAGGAACTGGCGACGGCGCACATCGAGAAGATTGCGGCGAAGGCGATTGTGTTGAACAACCAGCACCTGGGCATGGTGGTGCAGTGGGAAGACAAGTTTTACGAGGGCAACCGCGGTCACACCTACCTGGGCGACCCGGACCATCGGAAACAGATTTACCCGGATTACGTGACCATCGCGAAGGGCTTCAATGTGCCGTGCGAGCGGGTGATGTTCCGGAAGGACCTGCGGGCGGCATTGCAGCGGATGCTGGATTCCGACGAGCCATATCTGCTGGATGTGATCGTGCCCTACACGGAGCACGTGCTGCCGTTCATCCCGGCCGGAAAATCGGTGGCGGAGATGATCTGGAAGGCGTAACGCTTGCGAGACCGCATGTTAAGCTGGGCGACGATGCGAAAAGGCATGGCCTGGCTGGCGCTGGCGGTCCTGGCCGGACGCCTGAACGCGGCGGAGCGGAGGTTTGATTTCAGCAACGCGCCGACGAACGCGGCGCCACCGGGCTGCACGAGCACGCTGTCCGGCGAGGGCAAACCCGGTGACTGGCGGGTGTTGCTGGACGAGGTGCCGTTAGAGCCAAACGCGCTGGACATCGCCATGGGGGAGCTGACCAACTCCGTGACGGTGGCGACGGGACCGCGCATGGCATTGAAATCAGTGGTCGGCCAGCTGGCGCGCGACACGACGGCCAATCATTACCCGATGTTGATGCTGGGAAACGAGCAGTACGGAGATTTCACGTTCACGACGCGGTTCAAGATTGTGGACGGGGTCATGGAGCAGATGGCGGGGGTGGCGTTCCGGGTCCAGGACGAGAACAATTTTTACGTGGTGCGGGCAAACGTGCTGAGCGGGACGTTTTACTTTTACAAGGTTGAGAAAGGGCAGCACGCGCCGCCAATCGGCAACAATGTGAAATTTGCAACGAGGGAATGGCACGAGTTGACGGTGCAATGCGAGGGCACGGAAATACGCTTGAAGCTCGACGGCCAGGATGCGATGCCAACGCTGAACGACCCGACTTTTTCCGCGGGGAGAATTGCGCTGTGGACGAAATCGGATTCGGTCTCTTATTTCACGGACGCGCGGGTCGATTACACGCCGAAGGTGAATTTTGCGCAGCAGTTGGTGGATGACACGCTGAAGGAGTATCCGCGGCTGCTGGGATTGCAGGTGTTTGTGGCGGCGGCGACACCGGCGGGGACGAGGATGATTGCGAGCGCGGACGGGAAGGGCATCGGCGATGCGGGCAGCGCGACGGAGGCGGACGTGATCAAGCGCGGGGTGAATTATTACCGGAAGGACAGCAAGATGGTGGTGGTGACGATGCCGTTGAGCGACCGGAACGGGGATCCGGCGGCGGCGGTGCGGGTGATGCTCGAGCCGTTGCTGGGGCAGACGGAGGAGAACGCGAGAATCCGGGCTTTACCCATTATCAGGACCATGCAGCAGCGCATGGCGGCGGTCAGGAGCCTGACTGAATAAAGTTGCGAATGACCTGTCCTTCAAGAGGACGAGGCAGCGGGGTCGGGCGGAGGCTATTTTCTCACATTCGAAAATATTAATGTTGCAAGTAGTTGACTATCTGAAAGATGGCGCAAATGAGCAAGGACTGTTTAAAATCAGGCGAGGTTTATGCTGTCGCACGGATGACATATGAAGACGGCCATATTCTTCGAACGGGACGGCATCCTGACGGTGGCGAAGGTGGAGCGCCAGCATCAGGCGACACCATTGTCGCTGGAGGAATTTCAGATCAACCCGGCCGCGCTGCCCGCGTTGAAGCAATTGAAGCAGGCGGGTTTTGTGCTCATCGCCACGACGAACCAGCCCGGACTTTCGCATGGCACGCTTTCCCGCCGGGAATTGGACCGCATGCACGATTTGCTGCGGCGCACCTTTCCGCTCGACGACATCATGGTCTGCCCGCACGACGAAACGGACCATTGTCCCTGTCGCAAGCCGGCGCCCGGATTGTTTACGGAAGCTGCGTTCAAGTGGCACGTGGATCTGGAGCGTTCCTTTGTCGTCAGCGACAAGTGGCAGGACGCCCGTGCCGCGCGCACCGTCGGTTCCACATCCATGATCGTCCATTCTCCCTGGATCGGGCCGGGACACCATGATTTCGTCCTGCCCAATTTGGCCACAATCGCCGACAAGATTTTACAGCTCCACGCCGGCCATCTCGCCGCCTGAAGTTTCAAGCCTTCCTGTTTGCCTTCCACCGTCCCGCGAAAAACCTTCAACGATTCGTCGGCGCCAGTTCGGTCAAAGGCGGCGGCAGCACGGGCGAAGGAACGTCATCGGGCGAGACATGACGCGCGCCCCCCGCAATAAAGATGGTGCCGGAGTCGTCCGTTTTCATGCGCGGGGCGGCGTCGGTATAGTAATATGTCTGGCGCGTCATGACCTGGCCGTCGGGGCTGATGACGAGGTAGTAGTAGGCCCGCGCCGATTCCTCGTAAAGCAGGTGGAGGTTGTTTTGCTGATCCAATTGCGTCAACGGCTGGCTGAACGAGGTCAGCGAGCCGATGGCCAGGACGTGGAACACGCGCGATTCGTCCGGATCCGTAATCCGCAAATAAAGCCTGAGATGCCTGAGGTAGGTTGCCTTCTGGAGAATGTATTTGCGGACTTCCGGCGCCTCATGATTCGTTGCAGAAGCATCAGGCACACCGAATTCCTGCTCCCACAATTTGACCCCCTGGATCACATCAAATCCCGCGGGTGCGCTGGCCACTTCCCGGTCCCAATCTTTCAATTTCACCGTCGCCACGACGGTGTAATGTCCCGTCTGCGTAATTGTGAAATACGGCTCCACATCCGCGCGTTGCGTGGCCACCCCCGAACTTTCCACGTCGAAGTTATGGCCCATCGGTGGATCGCCGGACTTCACCACGATCAACCCGTCCTGCGCCTCCACCGAGAAACTGAGCCAGTCCTCCGGGCCAAAATGCAGCGTCTGGCCCGAATGATTCACCACCCGCACGGCCACGGGCACCGCTTCCGCCGCCAGAAACTCCGTCTGGTCCATTACCACTTGCACGTCAACCTGCGCGTGCGCGGCGCACAGCGAGGCTGCGAGAACCACCATCCAAAAAGCCGGTTGCTTCATTATGTCAATCTAGTCGGGCTGTGCCCGGTGGCAAGCTTCAAAACAGGGCATTCCGCGCCCCACCCCCTTGGCATCCGCTCGAGTTGCTGCCTCAAATGGACGCGTTCGGCGGCGGCTTCATTCAATCTTTCTTTGCCGCTTGAAGCACGCAACCGGTTCACGCTAGATTCAGCGCACCTGTGACCCCGGCAACCGAGAACCCGCCCGTCACCAGCCGCTATCGCTGGGTCATTTGCGCGCTGCTGTTCTTTTCCACCACCTTCAACTACATGGACCGTCAGGTCATCAGTTACTTGAAGGAATTCTTCTGCACGCCTGCATCCGCGGGCGGATTCGGCTGGTCGAACACGGACTTCGCCAACCTGACCTCCGCGTTCACCGGCTTTTACGCCGGCATGACCATCATCGCCGGCTGGGTGATTGACAGGATCGGAACCAAGATCGGATTGGCCCTTTCGCTCACCGTCTGGTCCATATTTGGAATGCTCAATGCTCTCGTGGGACGGACAGTAGCGATGCACATCGTGGTGCGCAGCGCCTTCGGCATCGGCGAAGCCGGTAATTTCCCCGCCTCCATCAAGACTGTTGCCGAGTGGTTCCCCAAGCGCGAACGGGCCCTCGCCACCGGCATTTTCAACAGCGGCTCGAATTTTGGCGCGATGATCGCCGCCCTTTTCGTTCCCTGGTGCATGATTCACTTTGGCGATGAACAGGGCTGGAAGATGGCCTTCATCCTCACTGGCGCCACCGGCTTCCTCTGGCTGTTTTTTTGGTTCTGGCTTTACGAAATCCCGACCAGACAAAAACGGCTCTCCCGGGCTGAGTTTGATTACATCCACGTTGACGACGAAGCCGCGCTGGCTGACGCCGCCGTCGGGGATAAGGGCACGGTTCCGTGGATACGCCTTTTCCGCCACCGCCAGGCCTGGTCCTTTTTTGTCGGCAAATTCATGACTGATGGCATTTGGTGGTTCTATCTTTTCTGGCTGCCGGATTATCTGCACAAGCAATTTGGAATGGACAAACATGAGGTGATGTTGCCCACCTTCATCGTGTACGGAGTCGCCATTGTGGGCAGCATCGGTGGTGGCAGCATTCCCATGGCCTTCATTAAAAAGGGAATGCCGGTCTACAAGGCGCGCATGACGGCCATGCTTCTCATCGCTGTGTTTCCGTTGACGGTCCTGTCGGCCCAGTATTTCGGAAACGTCGCTCATTTCGGGAGCATGGCCTCCGTGCTGGCCGTTGGCGTGATCTGCATTGCTGCTGCCGCGCATCAAGCCTGGTCCGCGAATCTTTTCACCACCGTTTCCGACATGTTTCCAAAAAAAGCGGTGGGTTCGGTCACCGGCATCGGCACCATGGCCGGCGGCATCGGCGGAGTCATCCTCCAAAAAGTCGCGGGCGGACTCACCGACGCCTTCAAGGACACGCCGCAGACGGCTTACCTCATCATGTTCATCATTTGCGGCTTGAGCTACCTCACCGCGTGGTGCCTCATCAAAATGCTTGTGCCAAGGCATGAGCCGATCAAAGTCTTGTAAGACTCCTCCGTAAATCATTCCCTCGAGACACCATCCTTTGGCGTCCTTCTCCTTCACGACCTTCTCACCCGGGGAATCCAAAATAACTCCTTGCGTTGCGGTGACAAACATCCGCGATCAACCGCGCCAGCCAGTCGTGCCGGTCCGGCAGCCGCCCGCTCGCCACGTCCGCGCCCACCATGTCGCACAGGATGCGGCGGAAATATTCATGGCGCGGATAGGAGAGCAACGAGCGCGAGTCGGTCAGCATCCCCACAAACTGGCTCAACAGCCCCAGCTCCGACAGCGCGTCCAGTTGGGCGCGGATGCCATTCTCCTGGTCGAGAAACCACCACGACGCCCCATACTGAATCTTGCCCGGCGTCAAGCCGTCCTGAAAACACCCCGCCATCGCGGCAAATAAACCGGTGTCCGCCGGATTCAAATTGTAGAGGATGGTCTTGGGCAGTTGGCCGTTCCGGTCCAGCCGGTCCAGATAACGTGCCAGCGCCGCCGCCTGCGGGAAATCGCCGATGGTGTCGACCCCGGCGTTCGCTCCGAGCCGCGCGCCCAGCCGCGTGTTGACATCCCGCAATGCACCCAGGTGAAGCTGCTTCGTCCAGCCTTCGGCGGCATCCAGCACGCCAAAGAATTCCATCATGAACGAACCAAACCGTTCCGTGTCCTCGCGTGAGGCGGTCCTGCCCTTCAATGCCGCCGAAAATATCGCGCCCGCCTTTGCCTCCGTACAATCCAGCGCGGGCAATCGTTCCATGCCATGGTCCGACAGCCGGCAACCCGCGGCATGGAAAAAATCATGCCGGCTCGCAAGCGCGGTCAGAAATCCCTTGAAGGTTCCCACACGCGCCCCGGAAACATTGCCCAGTTTTTTCACCCACGCCTTGAAAGGCGCCGGCTGGTCCACCCGCAGCGCGTTGTCCGGCCGGTAGGCCGGAAACACCTTCACCCGCCAGCCGGATTTCGCAATCGCCAGGTGATGTTCAAGACCCTCCGCCGGATCATCCGTCGTGCAGATGATTTCAACCTTCATGCGCTCGACCAGTCCCCGCGCGGAATATGCGGGCTGCGCCAGAAGCCGCCGGGTTTCATCCCAAATCTCCTGCGCTGTGTTCTCCTCCAACAACGTTTCAATCCCAAAATGCCGGCGCAGTTCCAGATGTGTCCAGTGAAAAAGCGGGTTGCGCAGCGTCTTCGGCGCTGTGACCGCCCACGCCTGGAACTTCTCGCGCGGTGACGTGTCCCCGCCGGTGATCAGCGCCTCGGGCACGCCGCACGCCCGCATCGCGCGCCATTTGTAATGGTCGCCCTCCAGCCAGACTTCTTGGATGTTGTTGAACTGCCGGTCCTCCGCCAGGTCGCGCGGCGGAATGTGGCAGTGATAATCTATGATGGGCTGGCCCGCCGCGACACCGTGATACAACTCCCGCGCCGGCCCGTTCGACAGCAGAAAATCGTCGTCGCAGAAACTCATCTCAGAGCCTGTCTCAAAAATGCGAGGATGCCTGCGGCGAGGGATTTTGGCCCGGGACAAGGCGGCGAGTTCCGAGCATCCCCGCAGCGGGCTGTAAGGAACGAGCCAACGCAGTCCCCGGCCAAAAGAACCGCCGCCCGCAGGGTTTCGTCGCCAAGGCCGGTCCGGCTTTGTTGCTCCTCGCCATGAAGCGCTGCCGGGCATGCTCGCTTGTCGCACCTCGCCATGCCGGCCTTGGCACCAAAACAGGCACTCTCGGATTTTTGAAACAGGCTCTCATATGCTCATCGCGTCGAACCCGCCGTCCACAACCAGTTCGCTGCCGGTGATGAAACTGCCCGCCTCCGACGCCAGCAACAGCGCCGCGCCGTCAAGTTCATGCGCCATCCCGAACCGCGCCATCGGCGTTTTCGCCATGATCGAGGCCACCCGGTCGGGGCTCAGCACCTTCCGGTTTTGTTCGGCGGGAAAAAATCCCGGCACCAGCACGTTGACCCGCACGCCCTTCGGCGCCCATTCGCGCGCCAGGTTTTTTGACAGATTATGCACCGCCGCCTTGGATGCGGAATAGGTGAACACACGCGACAACGGCAGCAGCCCGGAGGCGGAGCCCACGTTGATGATGCTGCCGGAACCTTGCGCGACCATGTGTTTTCCAAAAACCTGGCAGGCGAAAACCAGGCCCTTGAAATTCACTGTCATGATGCGGTCGAACTCCTCCTCCGGTATGTCCAGGAAG
>DATMLG010000413.1:0-9555 GCA_035570675.1 Verrucomicrobiia bacterium
CCAGGACGTTCTACAGCAAGCTGTTCGGCTGGAAACTGAACAAGTTTCCCATGCCTATGGAGTATTGGCACATTGACACCGGCGGGGCGGACGCGTCTCCCGACGGCGGGTTGATGAAACGCCAGCCGGGCCAGCAAGGCATCACCAATTACATTCTCGTGCCCTCGGTGGACAAGTTCATGGCGAAGGTTCAGAAGCTGGGCGGCAAAGTCTGCATGCCGAAGACAGAGGTGGCGCAGATGGGCTACTTTGCCGTCTGCATGGACACCGAGAACAACGCGTTCGCAATCTGGGAAATCATCAAGAAGGCAAAATAAATGTCCCGAGCGGGGCGGCCCGTTCGTCGCATCATTGAACGTCTGAAACAATCAACCATTATAACAAAAGGAAAAAATATGAACAACCAATCAAAGAATGAGTACATGCTGATCTTCCGCGACACGAACTGGCACAAGGGCCTGTCCCCCGAGGAAATGCAACAGGTCGCCGGCCAGTGGATGGCCTGGTTCAAGGGCTTGATGGAACAGGGCAAGGTCGTGGCTGGAAATCCGCTGCAACCGGAAGGCAAGACTGTCTCCGGAAAAAATGGGCGCGTGGTGGCCGACGGCCCGTTCGCGGAATCCAAGGAGGCGATTGGCGGCTACTTTCTGCTGCACGTGAACACCATGGAGGAGGCGGTGGCCATCGCCAAGGACTGCCCCGGCCTGCCATACGGCGTCAAGGTCGAAGTGCGGGCCGTCCTCGATCAATGTCCGCTCACCGGCACGGCCGTGCCCGACGTGGAGCTTGCGACCGCAAACGCGTAATCTCCGAACGCAACCGGCAATCGGGGGACAGGGAACGCAATTTCATTGGTTCGCTGTCTCCCAATGGGCCCAAAAACAAACTGTAACCTTTCAAACTGAGCCGGCCTGCCATTGGATTCAGTCATGCAAAAAATCACCCCATTCCTGTGGTTCGATAGTCAAGCGGAAGAGGCCGTTAGCTTTTACGCCTCGATTTTCAGGAAATCCAGGATTCTGAAGGTTGTGCGCTTCGGCGAGGCAGCCGCAAAGGCTTCCGGAAGGCCAGAGGGTTCGGTTATGACCATCAAGTTCCAGCTTGAGGGCCAGGAATTCGTCGCGCTGAACGGAGGGCCATATTTCAAGTTCACCGAGGCCATTTCGTTTGTGGTAAATTGCAAAACGCAGAAGGAAGTGGACGGATTCTGGAAGAAACTCTCCCGGGGCGGAAGCGAAGGGCAATGCGGATGGCTGAAGGACAAGTACGGGGTCTCATGGCAGATTGTTCCCACGGCGCTAATCAGGATGCTGAACGACAAGGACCACCGGAAGTCGCAACGCGTCATGCAGGCGATGCTGCAAATGCGGAAAATTGACATCAAAAGGCTGGAACAGGCATATAATACCGAGGACAAGCCCGTCAAAACCAGCAAACGCAAATAATCCAACCGGGAAACAAACATGAGCAAAGTGCGAGTATTGGTCGGCACAAAAAAAGGCGCATTCATCCTGACCTCGGATGGCGCACGGAAGGAATGGAAAGTCAGCGGCCCACACTTCGCGGGCTGGGAAATCTATCACCTCAAAGGTTCGCCGGTTGAGCCGGACCGTTTGTATGCGTCGCAGTCGAGCGGCTGGTTCGGGCAGATTATTCAGACGTCGGACGACGGCGGCAAGAGCTGGAACACGCCGGACGGTTCGCCTACCGCCACTCCCGAGGGCATGCCCCAAGGTCAGAGCAACAAGTTTGTCTACGAGGGCGAGGTCGGCACGCACAAATGGTATGACGGCTCGCAGCATCCGTGGGAATTCAAACGTATCTGGCACCTCGAACCGTCCCTGAATGATCCGAACACTGTTTATGCCGGCGCCGAGGACGCCGCCTTGTTCAAATCGGTGGATGGGGGCCGGACGTGGCAGGAGCTTTCTGGATTGCGCAAGGCCAAGGGCCATCTCTGGCAGCCGGGCGCCGGCGGCATGGCGGTGCATACGATCCTCCTTGATCCCAAGAACAAGGACAGAATCTTCGTCGCCATCTCCGCGGGGGGAGTGTTTCGTACCGATGACGGCGGCAAAACCTGGAAAGCGGCGAACCGCGGGCTGAAGTCGCCGTTCGAACTGCCGGATCCGGACGCGGAAGTGGGACATTGCGTTCATCGCATCACCCTGCACCCGTCCCGCCCGGACACGTTGTTCATGCAAAAGCATTGGGACGTCATGCGCAGCGACGACGCCGGCGAATCGTGGCGCGAGGTGAGCGGCAATCTCCCGTCCGACTTCGGTTTTCCGATCGACGTTCATGCGCACGAACCCGAGACCGTCTTTGTAGTTCCCATCAAGAGCGACTCAGAACATTATCCGCCGGACGGAAAGCTGCGCGTGTTTCGCAGCCGGACGGGCGGGAACGAATGGGAGGCGTTGACGAAGGGTCTGCCGCAAAAGGATTGTTACGTCAATGTCCTGCGCGACGCGATGGCCGTGGACTCGCTGGAACCTTGCGGCATTTATTTTGGCACCACGGGCGGGCAGGTTTATGGGTCGGCCGACGGCGGCGACTCCTGGAACCCCATCGTGCGCGACCTACCGGCGGTTTATTCGGTCGAGGTCCAGATGTTGCCATGATACGCGTTATGCTCCCATTTCATTTGAGGAAACTGGCGCACGTGGACAGCGAGGTGCAACTTGAGGTCGGGGATCCCGTCACGCTGGGTTCAGTCCTCAATGCGCTGGAAGCAACCTATCCGGCGCTGCGCGGGACCATTCGCGAACATGATACGCTGCGTCGCCGGCCATTCGTGAGATTTTTCGCCTGCAAGGAGGACCTGTCCTTTGAGGCGCCGGAGGCCAAATTGCCCGATGCCGTTGCGAATGGCGATGAACCATTCTTGATCGTGGGGGCCATGGCGGGAGGCTGAGTCCCGCCGCGAGAAAATTTTTCACCAAAAACGCACAACAAACCAACCAAACGAGAACACCATGAGCGCCACAAAAAACATCCCGGTTGCAAAAATTGAAAACTATCTGTTCTTCGACGGCCGTTGCGAGGAAGCCATCGAGTTCTACCGCCGCACGCTGGGCGCGGAGGTGCTCATGATGATGCGCTACAAGGAAAGTCCGGAGCCGCCCCAGCCCGGCATGACCCCGCCGGGTTCGGAAAACAAAATCATGCATGCGACCCTCAAAATCGGCCAAACCACCTTGATGGCGTCTGACGGCCATTGCCAGGGCAAGCCGAACTTTCAGGGCTTTTCGCTCTCCATTCCGGCGGCAAATGAAGCTGAGGCGGAGAAGTTGTTCGCCGCGCTGGCCGACGGCGGACAGGTGCAGATGCCGATGGCGAAGACCTTCTTTTCGCCGCGCTTTGGCATGACAACTGATCGTTTCGGCGTGGGTTGGATGGTGATAGTGCCGGGGCAGCGTTAATATCATTCGGTTCAACTTTACGCGCGGCGTCAGCCGCGAAAAAGTAACGCACCGTTCCTTGACTCGCGCGCGTCCGTGCATGATCTTGCCCGGAGTTTGCCGGAGCAAAACATGAGCGAACCGAACACCAACGGCGCGGAGCCGCGCGAAGTGTCCCAGGCGGTGGAACATCTTTTCCGTCATGAGTCGGGAAAGATGGTGGCCATCCTGACGGGAATTTTTGGGATCGAACATCTGACCCTGGCCGAGGACGTGGTGCAGGAGGCGCTGGCGAGGGCGTTGCAGACCTGGCCGTTTTACGGCGTCCCGAAAAATCCTTCCGCATGGATCATGCGGGCGTCCCGCAACCTGGCGCTGGATGTCGTCCGCCGCCAAAAGACCTTCCGCAAAAAGGAAGCGGAAATCGTCCGCCTGATGGAACGGGAAAACCCCGCGCCGGACGCGGCGATATTCACGGAACAGGAAATCGCTGACGACCGTCTGCGCATGATGTTCGTGTGCTGCCATCCGCAGATACCGGCGGACGCGCACGTGCCGCTAGCGCTCAAGACCCTTTGCGGTTTCAGCATCACGGAAATCAGCCGCGCATTTCTCACGACCGACGCCGCCATTGCGAAGCGGTTGACCCGCGCCAAGCAAAAAATCCGCGAGGCGCAAATCCCCTTCGAGATTCCTGCCGGCGCGGAACTGACGCGCCGCCTGGACGGCGTGTTGCAATCGCTCTACCTGCTTTTCAACGAAGGCTACAAGGCCTCGGGTGGCGACAAGCTGGTGCGCGAGGATCTTTGTCATGAGGCGATCCGGCTGACTGATTTGCTCGCGAAGCATCCGGCCGGCAACCAGCCCGGAACCCACGCGCTGCTGGCGTTGATGCTGCTGAACGGCGCGCGCCTGGCTGCCCGGGTGGATGCGGGAGGCAATATTCTCCGTCTCCAGGAACAGGACCGGGGCCGTTGGGACCAGTCCATGATTGCGCGCGGGATGTTTCATTTTTCGCAATCCGCCGCCGGCAATGAAATCACCGGCTATCATTTTGAAGCGGGCATTGCGGCGTGTCATTGCTCTGCGAAGGACTTCGAATCCACGGACTGGCGGCGAATCCTGTCGCTTTACGACAGGCTGGTGGAGCGCGATGATTCCTCCGTGGCGGCCCTCAATCGCGCGGTGGCCGTCGCCAATGTTCACGGTCCGCAGGCGGGCCTCGAAGCGTTGGCGCCCGTTCGCAAGCGAAAGGAGTTGAATTCCTATTACCTGCTTTACGCCGTACTGGGCGAATTCGAGGCGCAATTAAATCATCACCGTGCCGCTGCGGACTATTTCGACCAATCGTTGAAACTGGCCGGGATTAAATCCGAGCAGGCATTTCTGTCGGGAAGGCTTCAGGCCTGCCACGAACAAATCCACGCCGCGGGCGCATCTGCGACGCGCTGAAGCATCTCTTCCGTGAAGTTTTGATTCGATTGTCGCCGCAAGCTGCGGCAAGTTGGAGGCTCTGAAAACGTCCGAATCATCTAACACCGCCCCGGCGGATGAACGTTACGGCACCAGCGAACTGGTCCGGCGGTTGTTTGCGCTCGCCTGGCGGTTTCGCCGCGACTGCCTGTGGTCGCTGGGGTTGAGCGTGGCGTTGCTGCTGCTCGGGCTGGCGGGCCTGCAATTACTGGGCGAGGTGATTGACGTCATCCGGCACGCGCTCAATCCCTCGCTGCCGCCGCCGACGTATTTGTTCGGCTGGAATCCGCCGCCCGCCTGGTCGGCCCTGCAAATCGTCACTGCCCTGTCGCTGGCGATTGTCGCGCAGGCGTTGTTGCGCGCCGGCCTCACCTACTCGTACAACATGGTAACGGCGCGGCTCACGCAGGGGGAAATCGTCCCCGACCTGCGCGCGCAAGTTTACGCGAAGCTTCAGCGCCTCAGTTTCAGCTTCTTCGATGTTCACGGCTCGAATTCCATTTTCAACCGCGTGACCGGCGACGTACAGAACACCCGGCTCTTCGTGGATGGCGTGTTGTTGCAGGGAATGAACATGGCCCTCACACTCGTGGCGTATGCGGTCTTCATGTGGCGGATTCAACCGTCGCTCACGCTGGCCTGCCTGTCGGTTTCCCTGCCGTTGTGGGGTCTCGCGCATTTTTATTCGGCGCGGCTGCGTCCGGGTTATCTGGTCAACCGCGAGTTGACCGACCAGATGGTGCTGCTCTTCAGCGAAAGCGTGCGCGGGATGCAGACGGTGAAGGGCTTCGCCGCTGAACACCATCAAGTCCGTCGTTTCGAGGAATCGAACGACCAGGTGTCCTCGCAGCAACGCCGGATTTTCTGGGACTTGTCCATCTTCACGCCGGGGACGCAGGGCTTGTCCCAGTTGAGCCTCGTGATTCTGTTCGCCTACGGCGGCTGGATGTACGTGCAAGGCCGCATTCCGCTGGGCGGCGGGCTGGTGGTGTTCGCCGGGTTGCTGCAACAATTCACGGGACAGGTCGCCAACATTTCGACCATCGCGAACTCGGTGCAGCAAAGCCTTGCGGCCGCGCGACGCGTCTTCGAGGTGCTCGACACTCCCATCGATGTGCAAAGCCGGCCCGGCGCCATTGTTCCCGCGCGTCTCACGGGGCGCATCGTGTTCGAGGACGTCTCCTTCGGTTATCTCGCGGACAAGCCCGTGCTTTCGGGCGTGTCGTTCGAGGCGAAGCCGGGCCAGGTCATCGGCATTTTCGGCATGACCGGCTCCGGCAAGACCGCGTTGCTGGGCCTGCTGCCCCGGTTTTACGATCCCAGCCACGGGCGCATCCTCGCCGACGGACAAGACCTTCGCGACCTCGACCTCGATGCCTACCGTCGCCAGACCGGCATCGTTTACCAGGAAAGTTTCCTGTTCTCCAACACCGTCGCCGCGAACATCGCCTTCGGTCATCCGTACGCCACGATGGAACAAATCGAGCGCGCGGCGCGCATCGCCTCCGCGCATGAATTCATCCGCGCGTTGCCGCAGGGATACGACACCGTGCTTGGCGAATCCGGCGTGGACTTGTCCGGCGGACAACGCCAGCGGCTCGCCCTGGCGCGGGCGCTGCTTTTGGAACCACCTGTTCTCATTCTCGACGACCCCACCGCGTCCGTGGATGCGCGCACCGAAAACGAAATCATGGTCGCGCTGCGCGAGGCCATGATGGGGCGCACGACCTTTGTTGTTTCGAGCCGCCTGAGCCTGTTGCGGCGCGCGGATTTGATCCTCGTGCTCGAGGACGGACGCTTGACGCAATCGGGCACTCATGACGAACTTGCGCATCGTCCCGGTCCATACCACGAAACGGCGTTGCTCCAAATGATGGATCTGGCCGGCCGCGACGGAGGGACGTTGTGAGCGATCCGGCACAACCCCAACCACCGCCGCCACGCGATGCCCGCTATGATGCCATCGCCCGCGAGTCGCTCACCTATTACAATCCGATGGAGGAGCGCGAGGCCGACAAGGCGCCGCTGCAAATGGCCCTCATTCGCCGCATTTCTGCCTACACCAGGCCTTACGCTGCCAAGCGCAACTGGCTGTTTTTCTTCACCTTCGTTCGCGGCCTGCAATTGCCCGCGCTCGCGTGGATGATCGGCCACACCATCAACGGCCCCATCGCCGGCCGCGATCTGCCCGGCATCTATCGCGCCGCCGCGGGTTACTTCACCCTCGCGCTGTTGACCATCGTAATGTTCCACTTCCGCCAGCGGTACGCGCTGGAGCTTGGCGAGGCCGTCGTCCACGACATGCGCACGGACCTGTTCGCCAAGCTCATGACCATGCCGATGTCCTTTTTCAACAAGACCAAGTTCGGCCGCATCATCAGCCGCATGACGTCGGACATCGACAGCGTGCGCGCCGGCGTGCAGGACGTCGCGTTCGTGCTCGTCGTCCAAGGTTTGCAAATGCTCGGCTCCGCGGCGTTGATGGCGTGGTATGATTGGAAACTGTTTTCGCTCATGGCCATGCTCGCGCCGCTCATCTGGGTGGTGAACGAAAATTACCGCCGCGAAATGAGCCGCCGCCTGCGCAAGGTCCAGGAATCCTGGAGCCGCGTCACGTCCACGCTCGCGGAATCTGTCGGCGGCGTGCGCGTCACGCAGGCCTTCGTCCGCCAGGAACTCAACGCCGGCTTTTTCCGCAAGCTCATCAATGTTCATGGCGAAAACAACGTTGGCGTCGCGCAGGCCTCGGCGGTCTTCGTGCCGTTGCTCCAGTTGAAGAGCCAGCTTTTTCTTGGCGCGATGGCGTTTCTCGGCGCGTTTGGCGCGTTGCGCTGGCATGGCTGGCTGCACATGGATGTCGGCGACCTCGTCATGTTCTTTTTTCTCGCCAATCTTTTTTTCGACCCCGTGCAGGCCATCGGCAATCAATTGAACCAGGCGCTCATGGCCATGGCCGGCGCGGAACGGCTCTTCCGCATGCTCGACCAGGAACCGGAATGGCGCGATGCCCCCGACGCCCGGACGTTGCCGCGCATCGAGGGCCGTGTCGTGATGAAGGCCGTGCATTTCGCGTATGAACCGGGCCGTCCGGTGCTCACCGATATTTCGTTCACCGCCGAACCCGGCCAGTCCGTCGCGCTCGTCGGCCACACCGGCAGCGGCAAGACCACCCTCGTCGGCCTGCTCCAAAAATTTTACCTGCCCACATCGGGCAGGGTGCTCGTGGACGGCACGGATCTGAACACCGTCACCGCCGATTCCTTGCGCTCGCAAATGGGCAGCGTTCAGCAGAACAACTTTCTCTTTGCCGGCACCGTGCTGGAGAACATCCGCTTCGCGCGGCCCGAAGCGACCGAGGCCGACGTCCGCGCGACCCTGCTGGCGCTTGATTGCCTCGATTTGCTCGACGCCCTGCCGCTCGGTTTGCAAACCCAGGTCGCCGAACGCGGCGCCGCGCTCTCGTCCGGCCAGCGGCAGCTTGTCTGTTTCGCCCGCGCCATGCTCGCAGACCCGCGCATTGTGGTGCTCGACGAGGCCACTAGCGCGATTGACACCGTCACCGAGGCGCGGCTGCAAAAGGCCCTGGAGATTTTGTTGCGCGGCCGGACGGCGTTCATTGTCGCGCACCGGCTGAGCACCATTCGCAAGGCCGGTCTTGTGCTTGTGCTCGACCAGGGCCGCATCGTCGAGCGCGGCACCCACGACAGCCTGCTTGCGCAAAATGGTGTGTACGCCCGGTTGCACCACGAATTCGTCTCCACCACCCGGTTCACCGACGACGCCCAACCACGTTAAGGCGAAGCTCCTGCCGAACGATTATTCCCCCACCTTCGCATACGCCGCTTCTGCCCGCAGCAAATCATGCAGCGTGACCAGCCCGAGGATTTTTCCCCCGGCCTGCTCCACCATTATCACCATCAGTGAACTTGACTCGATCAACAGCGATTGCAATTCGCGGATCGTCGTGTTCGGCAGGCAAGTGACCGCCTTGTCCAGTTTCGGCGGCCGTTTTTCCGCCGCCGCCGCCTCGGCTTCCTTGCGCGTGACGATGCCTGCCAGCGCTCCGTCCTGCAGCACCGGGAATCGTTGAAACGGGTGCGACCGGATCGTTTCCATCAGCCGCGCCGGCGCGGGGTCGTTCACCATGATGGGATGAAAATTGGCGATGGCCGAGACGGGCAATTGCTGCCAGCCCTGCAAATCGCGCGGCGGAATCACATTCTCGAGAATGTGCCCATCCTGGATCAAAATCTCCTCGTAAAAACTGTGCCGCATCAGTTTCAACCCGATGGTCTGGCTCACCAGCGCGCCAATCATCAACACCGGCACGAGCGAAAATTCGTGCGTCATTTCGAACACAATCAAGATGCCCGTCACCGGAGCGCGCACCACCGCGCCGAGGCACGCGCTCATCCCTACCACCGCGAGCGCCAGTTGGTCCGGCGCGCTCATCGGCACCGCCAGATTTCCCAAACCCGCCAGGCAGATGCCGCACATCCCGCCGAGAAACAGCATCGGCGAAAAAATTCCCCCGCACCCGCCGAGGCCAAAGCACGCGACAATCGCCACCAGCTTGGTCACCAGCAACAGGGCCGCTATCTGCCAGTCCAGTTTGTGCGCCAGTCCGGCGGTCAGGTCGGCGTAGCCCAGGCCAAACACACCAAGATGGCCCGTGCCC
>DATMLG010000414.1:0-5625 GCA_035570675.1 Verrucomicrobiia bacterium
CAGTTTGGATGGTTCATCCTGTTTTTTACCATCGCCGCCGGGCTGATGTTCCTGTTCATGGGCGGTCGTTTCGCCGGCAAACGCGCCCGCCTGGGTGCGATCTTGCTTGGCGTGCTGCTCGTCGCGGACCTCGGCCGGGCCAACCTGCCCTGGATCATTGTCTGGGACTACCAGACCAAATACGAGACCAACCCGATCGTCGAATCCTTCCGCGGAAAACCCTGGGAACATCGCGTGGCCGAGTTTCCGCTCCGCGCGCCGCCGAAGTACCAGCCGCTCGAACGTCTCTACCGCCTCATCTGGCTCCAGCAACTTTTTCCCTGCTACAACATCCAGTCCCTTGACTTCGTCCAGATGTCCCGCATGCCGGATGACCTTTCCGACTTCGCCGCGGCCTTCAAGCCCAGCGCCATTTCCGACGCCGTCCGCGTCTCCCGGCAATGGCAGTTGACCAACACCCGCTACCTGCTCGGCGCCGCCAGCATCTCCGACTTCTTGAAACAGAATCTGGGCGACCTCGCCCCGCCGCTGAAAATCGTCAACCGCTTCAACGTTGTCCCGCGGCCGGGCGGCGTTTACACAACCGCAATGGACCAGATGACCGCCGTGCCTGACACGAACGGTGACTACGCGGTGTTTGAATACTCCGACACCCTGCCGCGCGCAAAGCTTTACTCCAACTGGCAGGTCAACACCAACCTTCATGAGACGTTGAATCTCATCGCCGGCCCTTCGTTTGACCCGGCGCACACCGTCGCGGTTTCCACCGACATTCCCGCGCCATCGTCCGCCGCCACCAATCAGGACTCGGGCACCGTCGAAATCACCGGCTACGCCCCGAAGGATATCCTGCTCAAGAGTGACGCTCCCGTGCCGACCGTCCTCCTGCTCAACGACCGCTTCGAGCCCGCCTGGAATGTCGCCGTGGATGGAAAGCCCCAGACGATGTTGCGCTGCAATTATCTCATGCGCGGCGTTCATCTCGATCCCGGCCAGCACACCATCGAGTTCAAATACCAGCCGCCCTTTCATGCGCTCTATCTCAGTCTCGCCGCCATCGGCGTCGGCATCGTGCTGCTTGGCGTGGTCGTGGTCGCGGAACATCGCGCGCCCGTTTCCATCCCCATGCCTGCTCCCACGCCGGTCTCGACGCCGCGCCCGCAACCAGCTCCTGCTCCCAAACCCGTTGAACCCAAGGCGACATCGGCAACCCCCGCTCCCTCCGCCGCGAAACCAAAAAAACGCGCCGGCAAGTCCCGACGCTGAACCGCTCTGCGCGCAACCAAACCACCCGGCTCTCCCATCGTGAACCCGTGGCAACTCCTTCGCTCGCGACTCGGCCCCGCTGCTTCCGGCATCCCGGGCGGCACAAGTTCCGATGAGGGCCAATTCCTCTCCCGGCTCGCGGCTTCCGTTTCCGACGGCGTCGTTGTCGAAATCGGTTCCCATCAGGGCCGCTCGGCCATCGCTCTGGCGCGCGGCTCCTTGTCCGGCTCCAAGGTGGACGTCTTCGCCGTCGATCCGCATGAACCGTTCAAGGGTCTCTATGGCGGCACGTTCGGCCCGGCCGACCGCCAGGCCTTTTACCAACATATCGCCGATGCCCGCGTCGGCGAAATCGTCCGCCTCATCAGCCTGCCCGGCCCCGTCGCCGCCATCGGCTTCAACCGCCCCGTGGCGCTGCTCTTCATTGACGGCGACCACTCGCTCGCCGGCGTCATGCAAGATTTCGAGTCGTGGTCCGTTCATCTCACCTCCAATGCCATCGTTGCCTTTGACGACGCCACCGACCCCAAGGCCGGCCCGTTCCAGTTGATTGCCAAACTCCTCGACTCCGGCGCGTGGACCGAGGACGCGGGCTGCGGTAAAATCCGTACCCTCAAACGCCGCAGCTAGAGCGCTTACTTCCTCTTCTTCGCGTGCACCTGCGCGGCGACCTTCAGCCGCAGCGCATTCAGCCGGATGAATCCCGTCGCGTCGTCCTGATTGTAGGCCTTGGTCGGGTCCGCTTCCATCGTGGCAATGTGCGGATTGTATAAACTCACCGGTGATTTCCGGCCGGACGTCATGATATTGCCCTTGTAAAGCTTCACCTTGATCGTGCCCGTCACGTCCTTCTGGCTCTCCGTCACCAGCGCCTGCAACGCCAGACGCTCCGGCGAAAACCAGAACCCGTAATACACCAGCTCCGCGTATTTCGGTATCAGCGAATCCCGCAAATGCATTACCTCCCGGTCCATCGTGATGCTCTCCATTTGCCGGTGCGCAAAATGCAAAATGCTCCCGCCCGGCGTCTCATACACACCCCGCGACTTCATGCCCACGAACCGGTTCTCCACCAAATCCACCCGGCCCACGCCGTGCTTGCCGCCCAGCTTGTTCAATGCCCGCATCACGCCCAGTGGATTCAGCTTCTTCCCGTTCACCGCCACGCAATCGCCCTTCACAAAATCCAGCGTCACATGTTCCGGCTTGTCCGGCGCGTCCTCCGGCGAAACGCTCAGCTTGAACATCGCCTTGTTCGCCGGCGCGAACGCGTCCAGCCACGGGTCCTCCAAAATCCCCGCCTCGTACGAAATGTGCAGGAGATTCCGGTCCATCGAATACGGCTTCTTCGCGCTCGCCTCCACCGGTATCCGTTTCCGCACGCAATACTCGATCATCTCCTTCCGGCCTGGAAATTGCGCCCGGAACGACGCGTCCCGCCATGGCGCAATGACCTCCAGCTCCGGCGCCAGCGCCGCCGCCGTCAATTCGAACCGCACCTGGTCGTTCCCCTTCCCCGTCGCCCCGTGCGCCACCACGTCCGCCTTCTCCCGCCGCGCAATCTCCACCATCTCCTTCGCAATCAACGGCCGCGCGATGCTCGTCCCCAGGAAATATTGGTTCTCGTAAATCGCCCCCGCCTGCATCATCGGAAAAATGAAGTCCTTCGCGAACTCCTCGCTCAGGTCCGCGATGTAAATCTTCGATGCTCCGGTGCGGATGGCCTTTTGGTTCAGCCCCTTCAACTCCTCTTCCTGCCCGATGTCCGCGCAAAACGCGATCATCTCCGCGTCATACTTTTCCTTGAGCCACGACAACAACACTGACGTGTCCAACCCGCCCGAATATGCCAGCACAATTTTCATATTTGATTAAAAATCAGTATCGGCGACTAAACGCCAATTGCGCCCATTATAAAAGAAAAATTTGCGCGAGCTTTGACGTCGGGTAGCACCCGCGTCCCGCGGGTCGTTTGGGGCGTCTCGCCACAAACCTTAATGAACTCAATCTTCACAATGATCCTCACCATTGGCTCAGTCATGTTGTGCTCTTTTCCAGTCACCTTGGCCGCACCAAAAAATTACCAAATCCATTAGCTCGGTTTACGTCGGTTTATCTCGGTTTACCTCGGTGGAGGGTGATTTTCCACCGCGCTAAACCGGGCTGAGTGCCTCCACGGCCTTTCTCGACCTCCTTCACACGTGATTCTGGTTCCGACTGCCCTTTTTAATTCTAAATTCTTCATTTTAAATTTTCTAAATTGTTATGCGGGAATACGCGGGAATATCCGGGATTAAGCGGGAAGCGGCCGATTTTTGTCCCGCATAATCCCACTTAATCCCGCTTAAGCTCCCGCCTAATCCCACCTTCGACCGCTTAATCCTCGGATCGACCGCCTCGCGACGTGCATGGGACGGCACAGAACCGATCCAGGAGGAGCACTTCCGCAATATTGGGTGCTGGCTCCGCCTGCTTTGAGACTCTGCGACTCTGCGGCTTTGCGTCAATTTGTGTTCGTGAAACTCCGCGTCAGATTCAAATAAACCTCGGTTTCTTCGTAACCGGCGAGAAATCAAACTTTTGCGGCTGAGAAATGGGCTGAAAAACATACAAAACGGTCCTAACCGGCGAGAAATCAGATGCTTGCACGCGCCAAAACAATCCCGCGGCCTCGGAGCCCTGACATCTCCAATGCGCGCGACTACAAACAGACGCGTTAGGAGCGCGGAGCATTGCTCCGCGATTGGCAAGGAAACATCCCGGCCACATTGGCTGAAAACTAGAATCCGATTCATATTTTAGATTGTCCCAACCTCCACTTCACCGACGCCAAAGAAAGTATCACAAATCCGCCGACTGTCAAATAGTTCATGAGCCCGGCGGCCGCGTGCCATATAAGCTCGACAAACTGATTCGCGTCCGCTATGGTCCGGCCACAGGAATTGACCGGCAACCGCTCAAACCCAAAGCTGCGCGACTGACAATTTAGCGTTTATTCACCGCCGATGAGAAAGTTTGTATCCATCATGATTGTGGCATTGGGGACAATGTGCTTCGCGCGTCCCGGCAATGCCCAGGTCCCCTCGACCACGCCGCTGTATCTTTTCACCACCGGCTCCGGCCAAATTTCGCCTTTTACAGATGGCGAATTCCTCACCGTCGGACAAACCTACGAGATGCAGGCCATTCCAGACTCTGGGTTTATGTTCGGTAGCTGGCAACCAATCAACATCTTCACTTTCACCGAATTCACCTTGGATGCGGAGGGGAATCCAAACCCGCCAATTTCATCCACAGTTCTTTCACCGGAGCCAATATATAGCGAAGAACCTGTCCTGGATTTTACCATGCAACCTTTGACCGTGATATTGGACACGCCCGCGAGGACAGTCACTGAAAGCTTTGGTTGGCAGGCTAATTTCGTGCCGGCACCTGAGCCTTCGCCTCTTGCCCTCATGGCTAGTGGACTGATGTATGCAGCCATTTTGTCAGCACGAAGGATGAGCGCGAACGGTTCGTGGCCGTTCTTGAAATCCTGTCTGTCGTGTCAGCGGAGGCAGCGGTGCGGGTTCAGATTGTAAAAGATGTTAGGGAGAACAAAAAATGAAACGGGTTTGCTACATGTCTGCAGGGGTTCTGATTGCCTACCTGTTGATATATGTGGCACTCCGGCAAACCGGAAATCTAGTGATTTGGGATTATGGCACGTCAAACCCTGCGATTAAAACGGCTACGGGCGAAAATCCGGTTTGCATGCTTGGAATAATCTATCGTCCTCTCATGCTCATCGAATGGTATCACCCCACACTGCACAATAGTTTAACCCCAAATTAGGACACTACCCGTCAAACGGTGGTGGCTCGGTTTAAAATTATTTCGATTTCAAAGCCCGTTAACGCGTAGCCAGACAACGCACAACGGATGGTATGTGCGATAAAGGGAAAAGTCCGTGCCTTCATAGTCATACACCTTGCCAATATCCACGACATGTGAATCCCCACGAACCACCGGCCCCAGCCATCCGTGTCCATCCCGGACGGGACTACTGAAAATGTCGAAGTGCCAGATAAAAGAGCCGACATAAAGTGCAAGGAAGCAGAATGGAACAAGCAACCACCGAACTACTCGCCGTCCCCGATGACTTAACTGAATCTGCCGTGATGCCATCGGATGGTCTGTCGTGAAAGGGTTCATTTGGTAATAATGCCTAACAAGTTAAATCTGACCCGTACATGATGCGAAATCAAGGCACCAAAACCACCAATTTCCCCCAGTGCCCAAACATGGTCTTGGACTTGCCCCTTTGACGCCTCTTCCCGCTCTGCTACTGTCCCAAGCCATGAACCGGCGCCAATCCGT
>DATMLG010000415.1:0-4571 GCA_035570675.1 Verrucomicrobiia bacterium
AACTCAGAATGGTATTGATTTGGCCCCTTTGGTATAGAAATCTCGACGGTGGCGTTCAGAGACACGCGCCGCTCGTTGACGAAACCAGCCTTACCATACGCAAGGCGGACATTGCAGCGGTTTAAAGCGGAGGATGGTGGAGCCGAGGGGATTCGAACCCCTGACCCCCACAATGCCATTGTGGTGCTCTACCAACTGAGCTACGACCCCATCCGGAGTGGCGAGACCTTAAAAACCCTGCGCCAGTTTGTCAAAACAAATTGCGGGCTGCTTATTCCAAACCGAGAATCTTGCGGCCATCCTCGGTGATCATGGATTGATGCCACGGCGGGTCCCAAACGATCTCGACGACGGCTTCTTCGACGCCCGGGAGGCCAAGCAGTTTTTGCTGGGCGTCGCCCGCGATGGTTGCGCCCATGCCGCAGCCGGGCGCCGTGAGGGTCATCTTGACGGAGACGAGGCTGTTGCCCGCGGGCAGCGGTTCGAGGTGCATGTCGTAAACGAGCCCCAGGTCCACGATGTTGACGGGGATTTCCGGGTCGTAACAGGTCTTCAAGGCGTCCCAGACGAGCTTTTCATCCACGGGCCCGGCAGGAGCCGCAGGCGGCGTGGCGGGTTCGACGCCGGGCGATGGGAGTCCGAGGGCATCGGCATTGCTGGCGGCGATGCGGTATAATCCGCCCTGGGCATAAATGGTATAAGTGCCGCCGAGGGTCTGGGTGATGTCCACGGGTGTGCCGGCCGGGAGGGTGACGGGCGCGCCGCTGGGGATTTGGACGGCATCGCAATCGCGCGTGAGCTGGACGGAGGTTACGTTGTGCATAAAAAGTTCAGCACCGGGGGTGCCGAAGCGCGTCAATGTAACCGAAGGCGCACCGGATGCCAAAGATTTGTTGGGGCTGAATGTAGTTGCCAAACGCGGTCGAATCTCACATTAGAGGTGCGAACAAAACCAAGCCATGAACGAAAAACCGGCAAATAATCCGATGCCGTCAACCAGCCCGGGCGGCGTTGACCCGGCGTTACTGGCGGAGTTGGTGCGCCGGGAAGTCCGAAGCGCGCTGGCCGATTTGTTCGCCCATCCGGCCGCTCATCCGCGTCAGTTGAACTACGAGCATCTGGCGTATGTGCAGGCCTCGATGGATTCGGCAAAGTATCTCATTGAACACATGCTGGGCGCGACGGACCATGTGATGGCCGATGCCGTCCGTCAGCACGCGCTGAAACATTGCGTCGTCAGCGGGCTCATGATGGAATTTGGCGTCTTCGACGGTGGCAGCCTGAAGCAGATTGTCGGCTCGACGCAACAGGAGGTGCATGGCTTCGATTCGTTCGAGGGGTTGCCGGAGGACTGGACGCATTTTCAAAAGAAAGGACGTTTTTCGCTGGGCGGCATGCCGCCGCAGTTGGGCGCCATCAAGAACGTCAAGCTGCACAAGGGCTGGTTTCAGGACTCGCTCCCGGGATTTCTCGCGCAACATCCGGGACCGGCGCGCTTTGTGCACATTGACTGTGATTTGTACAGTTCCACGAACACGGTGTTGGGGCTGCTGGCTGACCGCATCGTGCCCGGCACGGTCATTGTGTTTGACGAGTATTTGAACTACCCGGGATGGCAGGAGCATGAGCGCAAGGCATTTGCCGAGTTCGTGGCGCGCACAGGCGTGAAATACAAATATCTCGGATTCGCGTCGAGCGAGTTTTCGGTGTCGGTGCAGATTCTTTGAGCAGGCTTTTGCCTGAAAGGGAACCTCTTTGCGCCAATTCAGGAGAATAAAACCTTCTAATGTACTGACCCCTGTTCGGCCGGATTTGTCTTTCGGTTGTCACAAAAAAGGTCTTTACAGGATTTGCCTCCAGTGTCTTAAGTGTCTCCACATCAAGTGACCCGAAGTCACCGGCGTCTGTTCGAGCTTCTGAATTCTTCTCATTTGTTGGCGGAAGAAACCTGAACCGAACCAGCGATGAAAAAGCAATCATTCACCCGCGGTCTTGCCATGTACATGGTGGCAATCGTTTCCATCATGGCCGTGAGTGTTTCGGCGCAAAGCACGAACAACCCATCCTCGCTCGCGCCCACGCCGGGCGACGATTCCAGTGCGACGGCCGACGCGGCGGCGGCTGCGGCGGCCAAAGAGGCGGAACTGGTCAAGCAGACGCTCAATCCCGTCGCCAGCCTCGTCAGCGTGCCGATCCAGAACAACTGGGATTTCGGCATCGGGTCCGCCCATGCGATGAAGTACACCGCCAACATCCAGCCCGTCATCCCTATTTCATTGGGCGACGATTGGACCCTGATTTCGCGCACGATCCTGCCGGTCATCTACGCGGAATCGCCGGTCCCGGGCGGCGGGAATAATTCCGGTCTGGGCGACATCACGCAGAGCCTTTTCTTTTCGCCCAAGGACACGGTCGGCGGCTGGATCGTCGGCGCGGGGCCGGTATTGCTGGTGCCAACGGCGGCGGAAGCCGCGCTGGGCGGCGGCAAATGGGGCGCGGGACCGACGGCGGTGGTATTGCAGCAGAAGAACGGCTGGACTTATGGAATTTTGGCGAACCAGATCTGGTCGTTCGCCGGCCCGTCTGACCGGGCGGACATCAACGCCACCTTCCTGCAGCCGTTTGTTTCCTACTCCACGAAAACTTACACCTCGTTCGGCGTCAACACGGAAACCAGTTACAATTGGCAGGCTCATCAAGCCTCGGTGCCGATGAATTTTACGATCACGCAACTGTTGAAGATCAAGGAACAGCCCATCAGCCTGCAACTGGGCTACCGTTTTTATGCGGTCGGGCCTTACGGCGGCCCGGATTGGGGTCTGCGTTTTGCCGTGACTTTGTTGTTTCCCAAAAAAGATTGAAGCCCGGCCTGTTTTGGAAGCGCAGGGATGTTACATAGATGAACGGCCAAATACTGCGGCAAAAAGGGGAAGGCAGCCCACTGCCATGGACTCAAGTCTATGATGTGGAGGGGGATTTGTTTTGACTTAAATCGTCTACAGGCAGACAACTCACGGACAAAACGGTTCGGAAAATCTAGAATGTATGAAAGCAAAACTCGTGCTCCCCGCCCTTGTTTGCGCGCTCACCGCAACCATCGCGCCGGCGCAAACCCCACCGAAGATGAAGATGACGACGGACATTCCGCCGGAGATCACTACGCCGGGTACCGTTGAGTCCCGCATCGGCACACTGCATCTCTTCGACGGTTTCCCGGACGACGCCACGACGCAGAAGGTTTACGACAATCTTGATTTCGAGCACGGCGTGCAGGCGTTCCTCACAGCCATGCCGGGTGCTGCGGTGACGGCCTTCCGCCCGGCACTGCGCGAATTGGGTGGCGTTGACGGCAACGTCATTATCTTTGAGGACCTGATGGACTCGAAGGCCCTGTGGCTGACGGCGAATACCACGGTTATTTACTACATGAGCTGGCTCGACACCAAGAAGGACGGTCCGATCGTGGTCGAAACTCCACCCAATACCCTCGGCCTCGTGGACGACCACTGGTTTCACTACGTCTGCGATTTTGGCAACGCCGGCCCGGACAAGGGCAAGGGCGGCAAGTTCCTGTTCCTGCCGCCGGGCTACAACGGCGACGTGCCGGACGGATACTTCGTGATGCGGCCGGCCACCTATGGCCTTTGGCTGGGCGGACGAGGTTTTCTCGTCAATGGCGATCCCAAGCCCGCCGTCGCGACCATCAAGAGCACCTTGCGCATTTATCCGCTGTCGCAGGCCGCCAATCCCCCGGTGACCAAGTTCTCAAACGTGTCAGGGATTCCGCATAATACCGTCCATGCAAACAATTTCCACTTCTATGAGGAGATCAATGAGATTGTCCAGGAGGAACCGGCGTCCGCACTGGATCCGGAAACGCTGGGATTGCTTGCTTCCATCGGCATCGAGCAGGGCAAGCCTTTCGCGCCGGATGCGCGCATGAAGAAAATCCTGACCGAGGCCGCCGCCGTCGGTAACGCAACGGCGCGCGCGATTGTCTTCCGCAACCGCGATAAGGCGGCCTACTTCTATCCGCGCAGCGCCTGGTTCACGACCTTCATCGGTGGAAGCTACGAGTTCCTGTCGCAACCTGGCGTGCGGAACCTCGATGCCCGCACCCTGTTTCACTACTACGCCACAGGCATTACCCCGGCGATGGCGATGAAGATGGTCGGAATCGGGTCGCAATACGCTGCCGCGTGCGTAGATTCCAAGAGCAAGCCGCTGGACGGCGGCAAAACCTACAAGATTCATCTCCCGCCCAACATCCCGGCGAAGGATTTCTGGTCATTCGTTGTCTACGACAACCAAACACGCTCCATGTTGCAGACTGACCAGCAGTTTCCGAGCATCGGCAGTCAGACAAAGGGGATCGTGCTCAACCCCGACACGTCGGTAGATGTCTGGTTCGGTCCAACTGCGCCGAAAGGTCACGAGACCAACTGGGCGCAGACAATCCCTGGCAAAGGCTGGAACGTACTTCTTCGACTCTATGGACCGTTGCAGCCGTGGTTCGACAAAACGTGGAAGCCGGGCGAATTTGAACTGGTGAAGTGATCACGAACGTCCGG
>DATMLG010000416.1:0-3455 GCA_035570675.1 Verrucomicrobiia bacterium
CAGGAAGGGTTGCTCGCCGCTCGTGAGTGCAAAGGGCAAATGATTCAACTGGTCGTCACGGACGTCATCATGCCTCAAATGAGCGGCAAGGAGCTATGTGACCAGATCCACGCCCAGTTGCCCCGGATCCGCGTGCTGCTCATGTCCGGCTACACGAACGATGCTCTTGCTCACCATGGTGTGCTCGACGAAGACTTGTCCTTCCTGGAAAAACCATTCTCCCCCGCAGGACTTGCGCGAAAAACCCGTGAAGTCCTCGACCGCCCGGCCCGCTCGAGAAACTTCCGTTCCAACGGCAATCCACTCGAACCGGTCGGTGTTTGACCAACCGATTATCAGAGTTTGGCCGGAAAGGCGACGCTGCCTGGTTGCGCGGTGCCTGCATTTCTCTCCTCGGCCAGCATCGGCTGCCGGCCCGTTGAAGCCTCGTACTTTTCCGCCACCCACCAACCCGCCAGGGCCGCCGCCACCGCCCCCAGCAAGTCCACAAAGTAATGAAAGCGCAGGTACAGAGTGGCAAAAACCAGCATCAAGCACGGCAGCAGAGCCCACCAAAACCGCCGGCGCCAATGTTTCCAGTCAAACGCCAGCAGGTACAATGACGCCGCCACATGCACGCTGGGGAACACGTCCAGGCTGTTGCTTCCACGATTCACCGTGCCGAGAGTCCAGTCCAGCAGCCACGGCCCGTGCAAAGGCGTTTTGAAGGCCAAATAAATGTGCGGCCCCGCCGCCGGCAGGAACGTGTAGCCCATGAAGGCCAGCCCATACAGCGTGAACAAACCCACCATGCACTTGCGGAAAAGCCGGAGGTCCCGCAGGCAATAATGCCCCGGTCCGGCAATCAAATAGTAAAAGAAGAACAGGTACCCGGCCATCGCCACATCTTCCAGCCACGGCCGCAGCCACGATTCCCAGGCGATCGCCGGTGTTTCGCCGAGCAAAAACCGGTCCCAGGCGAGCAGCAGCCCGTCCACCTTGGGATTCCCCAGCAAGGGCACGGCCGCGCCCATGGCGTAAAACGAAATGCCCATTGCCGCCGGATAAAACAACAATCGAACCCGCCAGCGCCACGGCGTCGGACGGCGCTCCGTCCAGGAAACAAGAATGGCTCCAATCAGTGCGCAGCCCAGAAAAACCAGCGACCAGACCCGTGCCACTCCTCCCTGCGCGAACAAGCGTAACCCCGTTAGCAACAGAAAAGTCCCGAAAACCCATTCATGCGGCAACACCGCACCCAGACTTTCCCGCCACTTGCCTTCCAAAACCTTCGAATCTTTCATTAAAACCCGCATCGGACCCGCATTCCCTTTCACTCCGGCTGCGTGTAACCGTATTCCCGCTACTCACCCGTCCGCATCTTAAAGATAGCAGAGTATTCAAGGCCGTCAAAAGTAACATGAAATTCGCGGACAAAAAATCGCTCGCTTGCCAGGCGCCAAATTGCGCCCTTTTTTTGCTCCCTGGATTGCCGGGCTTAAAACCCCAGTTTCCGCCGCCGCCGCCACAATTCGCCCGGCTTGAATATCCCGGCCGGCGTAATGATGCCTGTGATTAATTCTGGCGGCGTCACATCAAAGCCCGGATTGAACGCCCCGCTGCCAGGATTCGCCACGCGCACATATTCCCGCCGCCCGCGCCCGTTCACACCCCACGCGCCCAGCACCTCGCTCTCGTTCCGTTCCTCGATCGGGATGTCAAAGCCCGACTTCAAATTCCAGTCAATCGTCGAAAGCGGGATGGCCACGTAAAACGGAATCCCGTGCCGCTTCGCCAGCACCGCCTTGGTGAACGTCCCGATCTTGTTCGCCACCTCGCCTGTGCGTCCCAGCGTGCGGTCGCTGCCCACAATCACCAGGTCAATCCGGCCCCGCTGCATCAAATGGCCCGCCGCGTTGTCGGCAATGATCTGGTGCGACACCTTCTGCTGCGCCAGTTCCCACGCCGTCAGCGTCGCCCCCTGCGAGCGCGGGCGGGTTTCGTCGCAAAACACGTGAAATTTTTTGCCCGCCGCCTGTGCCGTGTACATCGGCGCCGTCGCGCTTCCGATGTCCACAAACGCCAGCCAGCCCGCGTTGCAATGCGTCAGCACGTTCATCCCCGAACGGATCAGCTTCGCGCCGTGCCGCCCGATGGCCTCGCAATGCTGCACATCGTGATGCGCGAATTCCTCCGCGGCGGCCAGCGCCAACGCCTGCTGTTCCGCCACGCTTTCCCCGACGGCCATCATCCGCCGCACGTCGTTCATCGCATTGACGGGATCCACCGCCGTGGGTCGCGCTTCCTTCAACGTCTGATAAACCGTCTCCACGTGCCGGGCAAATTTTTTCAAATCCGTGCCGCGAAAACTCCGCGCGCCCTGCGCCAGGCCGTAAGCCGCCGTCGCGCCAATCGCCCCTGCGCCCCGCACCACCATGTCCCGGATCGCCCGCGCCGTCGCGCGATAATCTGCCGTCAAAATAATTCGAAACTCGTGCGGCAGCAGCCGTTGCTCGATCAACTCGACCGAGTTGCGTTCGGCGTTGAAGGCGACCGTGCGAAAATGGCGGGTGCGACCGCGAACGGTGACGTTCATGTGGTGATTCTACGCGCGGCGGCTTCGCCGGACAATCCACGTTTCACGCCTTTGACGCGCGGATTCTCCGCATCTTGTCGCGGATGCTTTTAAACAGCGGATGCTCCCGCAACGCGCCCAGGTCCGGGTCCTTCGCCAGCCATTTGAAGTCCCGGTAGCCCAGGTCAATCGCCTTTCCCAGCGCCGCCGCCGCCTGGTTGAAATTGCCCGTCAGCGAATAACTGCACGCGAGGTTGTATTGCACCAGCGCGTCGTCGGGCCGCAACTGCGCGAGTTGCTCGTCCACCTTCAACCCGGCCACATACTTCCCGCGCTTGGTGTAATCGTCCCCCAGCACCTGCAACGCCTCCACATAGGCGGGGTCCCGCCGCACCACGCCCTCCATGAAGCCAATCTTGATGTCCAGCTCCCGTTGCTGTTCGCGCGTCAATTTCTTGCTGATTTTTTCAGACATAAAACTCCGGCATAGTTTTCAACTCCCGCCCCCAAGTCAAGTTTTCTGTCCAACCTGAACCTGCTGGACATTCCCGCCCGCCGATTCAACATTGTCCCATGCTCGAACTCGAAGCCGCCCTCGACCGCATTCTTGCGGCGCTTCCGCCACCGGTCCCAGAGAGTGTCCCGCCCGCCGGTTCTCATCGCCGCTTTCTCGCCGAACAAATTCTCTCGCCCGTGGACTTGCCCGGCTTCGATAATTCCTCCATGGACGGATACGCCGTTCGCGCCGCCGACGTGCAGAAAGCTTCCGCCGCCACACCTGTTGCTCTCCGGTTGCATGGCCGTGTCGCCGCGGGCGAAACCTTCACCGGCGAATTGAACTCCGGCGATTGCGTGCGCATCTTCACCGGCGCGCCCCTGCCGCGCGGTGCGGATGCCGTCA
>DATMLG010000417.1:0-4965 GCA_035570675.1 Verrucomicrobiia bacterium
GCATTGTTGTTCATGGCACATGAGGGAGAACTGGCGGAGGGAGGTTTCGGAAAGCCGGGGTCACCCGGCAGCAACGAGAAGGGCCGCGGGCGAATAAACATCAACCTGCGGAATCTGGCCGGAATTCCCGTGGCGATCACATTTGTGTGCGCGGCGCTAGCTGCCGTGATTGAGCACGACAACCAGAACTTTGCAATTTACGCATATCCATGGACCCCGGTCTGGTCGGTGTGCACACGGATGGGCGCAAATCTTTGGGACCTGGTTGACTGGCCGGGGCATCTCCGGGTTCTGAAGGCAGAGCTGGAGCATAACCGGACGGAAGCGGCGCTTCCCCAGGTAAGGCAGATCGTCGGAAGCTCCAGCATTGACATGTTTGGATATCTGCCGGGCGCGGTTCTGCTCAATGATTTGAATTACACACCCCGGCCAATGCCGATCAATTTTGGCGCCACCATCCCGATGCTTATGGAGCGGAACGCGGAGTTTTATCGGAATGATGCCACCGCGCCGGCATTTCTGCTGGCAAATATCGGGCAGATTGACGGCCGTTTCGCGCCGCAGGATGATGCGCTCGCGCTGCTGGAAGTTCTGAAGCGTTACCAGCCGGTGCTTGCCGACCACGGCTTTGTGTTGCTCAAACGGAGCCCAGGCCGGCCGGACGTGGAGCGCACTTTAATTGGCTCCCAGACCGTCACCTGGGGCGAGAGCATCCCAGTGCCGGACACGGGTACGAACATGCTTTGGTGTTCGGCCGATATCCAGTTCTCGCTGGCCGGACGGGTCAGGGCGTTTCTTTTCCATCCGGCGCAGTTATTTATTATTATGACGCCATCGGACCGCCGGCTGGGTCCGACGCGCATCCTGCAATCAGGCGCCGGCACGGGTTTCCTGTTGCGGCCCCTGATTCAGAACAGCATTGATTTTCTGGCGGCCTATGGGCTTCGCGCCGAGCCCGCGACGGCATTGACGCCGCCTTTCGACCGCATGGGCTTTGCCATCAGGCAGGAGGATAAGGCTTTCTTTGAGCCGAACTTCACGGTATCATTCTGGACCGTTGAATCCAAAAAATGAGCGAAAGTGAATTGAAACCGACAGTTGCGGAACCGGCCACACCCACCATTTCCGTCGTGCTCTCCTTCCGCAACGAGGAGGCCTGCATTCCGGAGTTAATCACCCGGCTGCGGGCGGTGTTTGCCGCCGAGCGCAAGGCCGGGCACATTGGAAGCCATGAGTTGATCTTCGTGAACGACGCCTCGACCGACAACTCGGAGATGATTCTTCGCGCGCATGCGGTGGGCAACGACGACATCCGGATCATCAACATGTCGCGGAATTTTGGCGGGTCGCCCTGCGTACTGGCGGGCATGGAATATTCCTCCGGAGACCTGGTGGTTTACATGGACGCGGATCTTCAGGACCCGCCGGAATTGATTCCGCAACTGATTGCCGTCTGGAGAAACGAGCCAGATGTGGGCGTGGTACATACGGTTCGCACCGACCGGGAGGGCGAATCGTGGTTAAAACTGAAGATCACGCGCATTGGCTATGAGATTCTGCACATGACCTCGACCATCAAGCTGCCGATCGAGACTGGAGATTTCAAGCTGCTTTCCCGAGAGGTCGTCGAGCATCTGGTGGCGATGAAGGAAAAGCGGCCGTTCATGCGGGGGCTCGTCTGCTGGGTAGGATTCAAGCAAAAATCAGTCAGCTACAAGCGCGAGGCGCGTTTCGGCGGCGACACGAAGTTTCCGTTGTTCAGCTACCGGGTGATTGGCAACTTTCTGGACTCCGCGCTGATATCATTCTCGGATGCTCCGCTGCGTCTGGCCACGGTGGCGGGGCTGGTAAGCTCCACCATGGCCCTGCTTTTCATCTTCTATGTATTTCTGGAGAAATACCGGGGCCACAATCTGCCCGGCTGGTCGGCGACGATGACAGCGGTGCTGTTTTTGGGCGGCACACAACTTCTTTGCACCGGATTGCAGGGGCTGTACATCAGCGCGATTTTTGAGGAGAGCAAACGGAGGCCCAATTACATTGTGAAGGACACGTTCGGCTTCAAACCCGGCGCAGGGGAAAAGCAGCACGATATCAATGTTTCGAAGCGCAAGATGTAATTGTGTCACGAGGGTGGCCGCGAGAATTGGGCTTTGAACTTGGGTCTTCGTCCCCTATAACGAGCGCGTGTTTGAAGCCTTCCAAATCCCGCTGAACGCCGGCACGCGCCACTGCGCGGTCCTGGGTCAGCCGGTGAAACATTCCGCCTCGCCCGCGATGCAAAACGCAGGAATGGCGGCGCTGGGACTGGACTGGCGTTACCTCGCTTTTGAAGTACGACCGGAAGATTTACGGGCGGCAATTGAGGGGGCGAAAGCGATGCGATTCATCGGTCTGAACCTGACGGTGCCGCACAAGGTCGCGGCTATGGAACTGGTGGACGCGCTGGATGAGTCTGCCACGAAATGGGGAGCGATCAACACCATTCGATTTGAAGCGCGCGATCCGCAGGGTCGCTGGCAGCCGCTTCAGTATTTCAGCGGTGCGCTGCCGGACGAGGTGCGGTCGCAGGGTTTCAACACGGATGCGAACGCGATTGTGGACGCGCTACGCGACGACTTGGAAATGAAGGTGGCCGGCACAAGGATTTTGCTGCTGGGTGCCGGCGGGGCCGGGCGGGTCGCGGCGTTGCGGCTGGCGGCGGAATTGCCGACAGAAATGTTTCTTGTGAACCGGACGGCGGAAAAGGCGGAGGGCGTCGCGGAAGAAATCCGGCAACGGTTTCCGCAGGTCAAAACCAGCACGAACTTTCCCGAGGGGAAGGTGGATCTGCTGGTGAACGCGACGTCAGTGGGATTGAAGCGGGGAGACGGGCTGCCGCTGGATGAGGGGCAGTTTCCGCTGCAACGGGCGGCGGCGGTCTATGACATGATTTACCGGCCGGCGGAAACGACGCTGCTGAAGGTGGCGAAGGCGGCGGGCTGCCGGACGGCGAACGGCACCGGGATGCTGCTGCACCAGGGCGCGCGGGCGCTGGAATTGTGGACGGGCCGCACGGCCCCGGTGGAAGTCATGCGCGACGCGCTGGTGAAAAATGTTTATGGGGATTAAAGCTATCTTTACCCCGGCGTACTGGGCGATGGTGCCTTTTCATTTCTGGTCGGTGGTTTTTTTCACCTTCGGCTGCCTCGTGGGAAGTTTTCTGAATGTCTGCATCCACCGGCTGCCGCTGGGGCAAAGCGTGGTGATGCCGCCGTCGCACTGCCCGCACTGCAAGTATTCGATTCCCTGGTATCTCAATATTCCGTTGTTGACGTGGTTGTGGCTGAAGGGGAAATGCGCGAACTGCGGCGCGCCGATTTCCGTCCGTTATTTTCTGGTGGAACTGCTGACGGGGGTGACGTTTCTCGCGTGCTGGCTGGTGTTCGGGCATGAATCAGCGGGGCTGGCATTGTCCTGTTGCGTGTTGCTCGCCGGTTTGATCGCGGCAAGCTTCATTGACTTCGAACATTTCATCATCCCCGATGAGATTACCATCGGCGGCGTGTTTGCCGGGTTGATTTGCTCGTTTCTCGTCCCGGCGCTGCATGACGGCGGGACGCATCTGTCGTCGCTGGGGCAGGGGGTATTGGGCGCGGTGGCGGGCGGGGGATTGATTTATTCCGTGGTGCGCCTCGGAAAACTTATTTTTGGCCGGCAGAAATTCAAGCTTGGATCGCCGTGCAAGGTGATTTTTAACGACACGAGCATGGTGCTGCCGGACCTGGAAATTGAATATGGTGAAATGTTTTACCGGAAATCAGACACGATCAGGTTGAAGGCGAGCGTGCTGGAGCTGTGCGACCGCTGTTATAAGGACGTGTGGGTGCGGCTGAGCCCGTCGCAATTGCTGATTGACGACGAGGTGTTGAATCCGGACGACGTGCCGTTCATGGAAGCGACAACGGAGCTGGTGGTGATACCTCGCGAGGCAATGGGATTGGGCGATGTGAAGTTCATGGCGGCCATCGGGGCATTTCTGGGCTGGCAGGCGGTGGTTTTCTCGCTGGCGGTCAGTTCGATGATAGGGTCGGTCGTGGGACTCACGCTGATCGCGGTAAAACGGCTGGGCAAGGGACGGCCAATGCAGTTCGGGCCGTATATCGCGCTGGCGGCGGTGATCTGGATCTTTGTCGGGCATGCCTGGTGGAAGCATTTTTGGATTTGGTGAATGCACCGTGCGGCCCAAGCGATGAGTGCCGTTTGTGCGCCGACTAATGTCGGCGGCTACGCGGCCTATTTCCCGCATTGGGCCTTGTGGCGGAGGGCGTGGTCAACAAGGACGAGCGCGGTCATGGCCTCGACCATGGGGACGGCGCGGGGGAGAACGCAGGGATCATGGCGTCCGCGGGCTTTCAAAGTGGTGTTGTGAAATTTCTCGTCCACGGTGTCCTGCTCGTGCATCACGGTGGCGACGGGTTTGAAAGCGACGCGGAAGTAAATGGTTTCGCCGTTGGAAATGCCGCCCTGGATGCCGCCGGAACGGTTGGTGGTGGTGCGGACCTTGCCGGCTTTCATGCGGAAAGGATCGTTGTGCTGCGTGCCGGTAAGAAGAATGCCGTCGAAACCGGAGCCAATGTCGAAACCCTTGGAAGCGGGGAGGCTGAGCATGGCCTTGGCGAGATCGGCTTCGAGCCGGTCGAAGACGGGTTCGCCCCAGCCGGGCGGAACGCCACGGGCGATGCCTTCGACGATGCCGCCAACGCTGTCGCCGGCGCGGCGCATCTTTTCGATAAGCCGGATCATTTTGGCGGCAGCCACGGGATCCGGGCAGCGGACGATGTTGCTTTCGATGTCGCCGAACTTGACCGTTTCGGGGTCAACCCGGGCGATGAGGCGCTGGACCTGGGTGACGCAGGCAAGGACCTCGACACCGAAGCGCTCCTGGAGAATTTTTTTGGCAATGGCGCCGGCAGCGACGCGGCC
>DATMLG010000418.1:0-9555 GCA_035570675.1 Verrucomicrobiia bacterium
GACGCTGTCGGTTTACAAGGCGCTGTCGGGGCGGTTGGAAGTGGGAGGGATTGTGACACTAAGGTTCGGCGTGGCGGCATTGATTCTGGCGGCGTGCTGGCCGTGGCTGCCGGGGAAGGCGCCGCGCGGGAGGGATTTGCTGAAAACGGTGGTAATGGGTTTGATTGTCTTCATGGTGGGCCATCGCGTGCAGGTCTTCGGGAACAAGCTGGGCACGGCGGGCAATTCCTCGGTGTTGATGGGCGCGGAGCCGCTCGTGACCTCCGTGGCGGCGGCGATTTTTTTGAGCGAACACATCGGACCGCGCCGGTGGATCGGCTTCGCGCTGGGGATGCTGGGCGTGGCGTTGTTAAACGGATTGGGGCGCGGTGATTTCACCTGGGTGGGATTGGAGGCGAGCCTGGTTTTCATGTCATCGTTCATCTGTGAAACGGTTTATTCGATCATGGGCAAGCCGCTAATTGAACGCGCGGGGCTGATGAAAATCCTGGCACTTGCGCTGATGGCGGGAACGGTGGGCAATCTGCTGATTGACGGCCCGCAAACGTTGCGCGCGGCGTCGTCGCTGCCATGGCAGTCATGGATGCTCGTGTTGTACCTCTCGACGATTTGCACGGCGATTGGGTATGCGGCGTGGTTCATGGTGATCCGCGAGACGGACGTGAACGTGACGGCGTTGACAATTTTTACGCAACCGCTGGCGGGCGTGGCGATCGCGGCGTTGTGGTTGCATGAGCCGCTGCATTGGGGACAACTGTGGGGCGGATTGGCGATTGTGTTGGGGCTGGTGGTGGGATTGTCGCGGCAGGTGCGGAAGATTTGAGAAGCGGTCGAGGCGCGGGGTTGAAATCATGGTGAGAAATAAACCATCTGGATAAATCCAACCAAAGTTATAGTTAACAGGGCATAAATTCAAAGGTTTGTATTATAAACAGAGCATAAACAAACGTTGTGGATAATTATTTAAGTCGTTAGTGGTTAGTGCATTGGGAGGGATTAAAAAAGTGCTGGCATTGATGCTGCTCAATGGCCGTTTCATACGCGCCAATTAATTCACGCATCAATGACATGAAGAAAATCGAAGCAATCATCAAACCGTTCAAGCTCGAGGAAGTTAAGGACGCCTTGGGGGAAATTGGGATTGAGGGGATGACGGTGAGTGAGGTGCGGGGCTTCGGGCGGCAGAAGGGGCACACGGAAATATTCCGGGGGAACGAGTACACGGTGGATTTCCTGCCCAAGCTGAAACTGGACCTGGTGGTGGCGAACGGACTGGCGGAGCGCGCGGTCAACGCCATCGTGAAGTCAGCCCGCACGGGGAAGATTGGGGACGGCAAGGTGTTCGTATCAACCATCGAGGAGGCGGTCCGCATTCGCACGGAGGAGAAGGGCGACCTGGCCGTTTAACCGACAACCGAACAGCACAAAACAACCAAAAACGACGACAACCAAAAGAAACCAAAGCAACCAAGCAACACGGAAAAAGATATGACTAACCAAGATAAACCAGCAGGAGCCGCACCCAACCCGACGACCAGCAGGGCCACGTTGGGGTTGACGGGCCTGACGATCAACGCCATGGCACTGATCGCTCCGGGCGCATTTTTGTGGCTGACTTACGAGGAACAGGCTTTGTATGGCGCACCCACGGCCGGCTCCTCCATGTGGATCGGAATCGTCTTCGCGCTGGTCTTGTGCTTCGCGACGGCCATCAGTTATTCCGAATTGTCGAAACTGTATCCCGGCGCGGGGTCTTCGTATCTGTACGCCGAGCAGGCGTTCCTGTCCAAGACCAAGGCCTTCAAATGGGCCCGCCTGATCAAGTTTTTCACCGGGTGGAACAGCCATTTGTATTATTGGATTTATTCCGGGCTGATGGTCGGCGTGACCGCCATTCTGGCCGGATGGTTGTGCGGCCAGTTGTTCCCGAACACCTTCAGCACGACGTATAACAGTCCGCTGTTCATGTGGCTGTTCTGCATCGCCTTCTCTCTGCTGGTGGGATACATCGCCTACCGCGGTGTGAACGGCACGACCGCCGTCAACATGGCTATCAACGTCATCCAGATATCCGCGCTCCTCGTGTTCGGCATCATGGCCATTGCGTATCGCACCAGCCATCCCGACGGCTCGCAGGGCTGGCATCTTTCCAACGGAACGCCGGTGAATTACAACGTGGCGCAGACGACCAACATGGACACCAACAACAAGCCGGTGCAGGCCACCTGGGCGGATGGTTCCCTGAAATATGACACCACCACCGCCAGCAATGGCGTCACCGTCACCAACGGCCCGGTCTGGGCAACTTCGGATCAACAGGTTGGCGCCGATGACTTGGACGCAAAGAAAAACACCAACGCCGTGGAACTGGCCAGCCTGACGGCGCTTAAACTCGGCGTGGGCGACCCGTATCCCGCCTGGGCGACGGACGCCAAGGGCAATGTCATCATCAAGGATGGCAAGGAAACTCCCGACCCCTTCCTGCTGAGCTACAAGCCTGCTGACTGCCTTAGCGGATCAGGGACGGCGCAGGACCCCACGACCTTCAACTTCCACGCCAGCGCCGGATCGGTTGTAACGCCGCATGGATTTGGCTCGGTACTGGTCCAGGCGTGCGTGGCGATTCTGCTGCTGGTCGGTTTCGAGTCAGTGACCGCCATGGGTGAAGAAGCCAAGAATCCGAAGAAGGACATCGGACGCGCGGTGCTGCTCTCGCTGGCAATTCAAGGCGCGATTTGCTACCTGTTCGAATATTTCGCAGCCAACTATTTCCTGAATAGTGGCTACAATCTGTCAAACGCGGGCGCCTCCGGCGCGCCGCTGGGCGACATGATGGTGCTGATTGGCACCTGGGCCTTCGGCAGTTATTCGGCGGGCAAGGCGTTCATGCTCGTGCAAGCCGGCACGGTGTTCCTGGCCCTCATCGGCACCACCCTGTCCTGCATGAACACGGGCGCTCGCGTGACCTACGCGATGGGCAAGGACGACGAAGTCCCGACCCAGTTCGGGGCATTGCACGGCAAGAACCTCTCGCCCCACAAGGCCATCTGGTTCCTGGTGTTCATCTCGATCATCTTCGGCATCCTGACGACCTTGATCTACCTGGGCGGTCAGAGTGCGGACCTGGCGGCCTGTGACAAGACCAACATCTGGTACAAGATTGGCATCTTCTCGCCGCACGCATACACATGGCTGCCCAACTCCATGCTGATCATCACCCTGATCAGCAACTTCGGCACGTTCCTGCTCTATATGACGACGTGCATCGTGGCGATCGTGGCCTTCCGCGAACATCACAGCTTCCACGGGTTCAAACACATGTTTGTGCCGGTGTTCGGGCTGCTGGCCAACTTTGGTTGCATGCTGTTCTACTTGGTGGGTCCGTTCAGTGTGCCAGGCATGAGTGTGAAGGAACCTTACATCGCCTTGTGTTTCTCCGCGCTGTGGATCATCGTCGGAGCCGTTTACCTTGCGAGCACCAGCAAGTCGAAAGGTAAAACAGTCCTTCTTACGCAAAAGCCTGCTTAGTGTGTGGTGGGTTTGAGGAACCGGGAGTAAAAATGCAACGCCCGGCCGGGATAGCCCGGCCGGGCGGCGTTTTTTGGGGCCTTCCCATGCTTCGGTGTTTTCCCTAGACTGCGGCCGATGAAAGTCAAATGTTTCCAGCTTTCCAGCGCCGGAACGGTGCGCGACCACAACGAGGATTACGTTGCGTTCTGGCAGCCGGATGATTTTGAGCTGTTGCAGGGCTTGGGCAGCCTCGCGGTGCTGGCGGACGGCGTGGGCGGCATGAGAAATGGAGACATTGCGAGCCGGATGGCGGCGGAAACCGCGGTGGAGATATTCAAGCAGGCCAAGCCCGAGACTTCGGTGAACGATCTCGTCCGCGAGATTTTTGACCAGGCTGCCAACAAGGTTTTTCAGGAATCCACAAAAACGGGGCGGATGTCCACCACGCTGCTGACGACGATCTTTCGCGCCGACAAGGCAACCATCGCGCACGTCGGGGATTCGCGGGCGTATTTGATCCGGGCGGGCAAGATCAAGCGGATGACGACGGATCATTCCTACACCTCGCTGCAGGTCAAGCTGGGGTTGCTGCTCGAACGCAATGCCATGACCAGCCCGAACCGGTCCACGCTGACGCGGAGCGTGGGGTCGGAACCAATGTGCCATTACGACATCACCACGGAGCCCGTGCTGAAGGGAGACGTGATTTTGCAATGTTCAGACGGCCTTTATGGCTATGTGCTGGACGACGAAATCCTGGATGCGGTCATCAAGTATCATCCGGCCGAGGCGTGCAAGCGGCTGGTTGCACTGGCGGAGAAACGGCAGGCGGGCGACAATGTGTCGCTGCAGATCATCCATGTGTGGGAGGTGGACGCGTCACGGAACATGAGCCCGCTCAATCCCGCGGCGCAACGCCCGATGGGGCATGAACTGGGCGTTGGGACCCTGCTGGACAACCGTTTTGAGATCACGGATGTGATAGCGAAGAGCGGGATGGCGACGCTGTTCAAGGCAAACGACCGGCAGACGGGCAAGCCGGTGGCGTTGAAGATTCCGCATTTGCACATTGAGAGCGAACCGGCGGGATTTGCGCGGTTCCAGCGCGAGGAGGAGATCGGCCTGAAGCTGGATCATCCCTACATCCTGAAATTCATACCGGTGGAGAAGAAGAGCCGGCCGTATATTGCGATGGAATATCTGGAGGGTCAGACGTTGAGCGAGCTGCTGAACAACGTCAAGCCGCTGCCGGAACCGGACGCGGTGAAGATCGCGGTTCGAATTTGCATGGCGCTGGCCTATATGCACGAGCACGGGGTGGTGCACCGGGACTTGAAGCCGCAGAACATCATGTTGTGCAACGACGGGACGCTGCGGATCATGGATTTTGGGATTGCGCGGGCGGCGAACGCGCGCCGGCTGACATTTGTCGGGTTCACACCGACGATGGGGACGCCGGATTACATGGCGCCGGAGCAGGTCAAGGGCAGCCGCGGGGACGAGCGCACGGACATTTACAGCCTGGGCACGATTCTGTACGAAATGACCACGGGCGAACCGCCGTTTGCGGGCGACAGCCCGTACGTGATCATGAACGCGCGGGTGACGGGCGATCCGCAGGCGCCGCGCAAATTGAATCCCAAGCTCACCCCGGTGATTGAGGAAATTATTTTGCACGCGATGGAGCGCGATCCGAGGCGGCGTTATCAATCGGCAACGGAGATGCGAACGGAGCTGGAGAATTACGAGGCGGTGGAAATGACGAACCGGTGCAGCCGGTTGCAGGCGCCGCAGATTTGGAAATCAAAATTCCGGATGCTGCCGTTGATCCTGGGAATGCTATTTTTCTGGGTCCTCAGCTTTGTGCTGCTGTTTTTGTGGCTGCGTAAAAAGCACTGATAAAGCCGCGAAGTTTAATTCTCGACGAACCGGTAGCCCACGCCGGGTTCGGTGTGGAACAAAACCGGCAGTTCGGGATTGGTCTCCAGTTTTTCACGAAGACGGGTCATGTAAACGCGGAGGTATTGGGTGTCGTCCTCGTGTTCCGGCCCCCAGATTTCGCGGAGGATATGGCGGTGGGTGAGGACCTTGCCGGCGTGCTGGATGAACAGCCGCAGGAGGGCGTATTCCGTGGCGGTGAGGCGGACCGGCTGGTTGCCGCGGGTCACACGCCGGCTGGCAAAGTCCACGACGAGTTCGCCGGTCTTGAAAGCCGGCTCTTCGAGGCGGCCAGTGTCCGAGCGGCGCAATGCGGCGCGGAGGCGGGCGAGCAGTTCGCCGCTGTTGAAGGGTTTGGTGACGTAATCATCGGCGCCGGCGTCAAGGGCCTCGATTTTGTCGGCTTCCTCGTCGAGAACGGTGAGTACGACGACGGGGGTCTGGGTCCAGCCGCGGAGATGTTTGAGGACGAGGACGCCGTTGAGGTCAGGGAGGCCGAGATCGAGGATGATGACATCGTGACGGCGCTGGGCGGCGAGGGCGAGGCCCTCCTGGCCGGAGCCGGCGGTGGCAACACGGTAGCCGTTGGATTCGAGGGTGATGGTGAGCAGCCGCTGGATTTGGGGCTCGTCATCAATGACCAGGGCGGAGCAGGTATTTTTGGTTTCGGTGTTGTTCACGTGTGTTCCTCGGGGATGTCGGGTGATTCGCGTGCGGGCATGAAGATGGTGAAGAGCGCGCCCCCGCCTTGACGATTGACGGCGCTGACCCGTCCGCCCTGCGCCTCGACGAAACCCCGGACGATGGCCAGGCCAAGCCCGATGCCGCCGGGGGTGGCGCCGGAGACGCGGTGGAAGGAGTCAAAAATGCGTTCCATCTGATCGGCGGGCAGGCCGGGGCCGCGGTCAGCGACCTGAAGCATCAGTTCGTGCTGTTCAACTCGCGCCATAATATCAATGGCCGTGCCGGGGGGCGTATGCATGGCGGCGTTGGCGACGAGGTTGGCGAGCGCCTGTTCCATGAGAACAAAATCCATCTTGGCAAGGTGGAGCCCGGGGGCGATCCTGACCTCGAGGGGATGGGCGGCGGCGAGATCGCCGACATCACGCAAGGCAAGGCGGACCAGTTCAGGAATGTCGCACCAGTCGAGTTTCGGGCGGAGCTGGCCGGAATTGAGCCGGGCGGCGCTGAGAAGGCTCTGGACGACGCGGTTGAGCCGGGTGCTGGCGGTCTCGATTTCGGTGGTGAGCTTTTTCTGGAGGGGCGTGAGCGCGTTGGAGGCGCGGAGTTCGCCGGCGGCGCTGGTGATGGCCGCGATGGGAGTGCGAAGCTCGTGGGAAACGGAGTTAAGGAGCGTGCGGCCGAGGCGCTCGGATTCGGCCACCAGCTTGGTTCTGGCGACCGCCTCGCGATGGGCGCGCAGGCGCGTGGTCAACTGGCTGATGGTCAGGGCGACGGCAAAATAAGTCACCACCATCATTTTGTCGTAGAAGCTCGAGATGTGGAACGAATAGCGGGGCGGGGCGAAGGCATAGCACCAGCCCAGGGCATTCAGCGCCGTGCCAACAATGACCGGACCGCGGCTGAGAAAGAGGGCGAGGACGACGACCGCGAGCAGATAAATCAAGGCGACGGCCTGGTAGCCGATCAGGTCCACGAGCGAGAGGTTGAGCAGGGAGGCCGCGACAAAGGAGAAAAAAACGAGCGCATATTGCTGGGCCGGGTGCGCGAGCAACCAGTTCCCGGGAGCGGCGGGTGCGCGGACAACGGGGACGGATTGGGGCCGGCGATGCCCGGGGGCGTCCGGTTGGGTGGCGTCGGGCATGGAACTGATATTTTGACGGGCCTGTGCCTGCACGCGCGGCAAATTACCCCATTCCCCCGGCATTAGCGAGACTCAAATGATTAAACTTTAGGCGCGTGTCCGCCTCAAGGCCGCGTCTTCCCGGTGACAGGCGGGGCAGGGATCCGGCCTCCGATCGGTTTGACGGGCAAAGAAGAAAAAAACAGTTGACGCCAACTGTATGTATGTTATCATACAGTCACAATGTCGCCCCGTCAGAAAAACCAGCAGCGTCAAACAAAACGCCTGAGCGCGAAACTTGTCCTGTTATCAACGACTGCGTGCAGCCTTTTTGCAATGGTGAACCCCGCCCGCGCGCAAACCTGGGCCCTGACCGGCGCGGACACGAATCTTCAATGGAATGCCATCGCCTGTTCCGCCGACGGAGCCCGGCTGGCCGCCACGGTTTTCGCCGGGGGAATTTACATCTCCACCAACGCCGGAGGCACCTGGTGTTTAAGCGGCGCGCCGAGCACCAACACGTATTGGGGCAGAATTGTTTCGTCAGCCGATGGAATGAAGCTGGCGGTGACGGATCCCTATGACGGCCTTGTTTATGGTTCAGCGGACGGAGGCACAACCTGGACGTCCAATTATGTATCCGGGCTGCCATTAATTTCCCTGGCGTCATCCGCGGACGGGACCCGGTTGATTGCCGGCTCCGAATCGGACGCGCTTTACATCTCGACCAACACCGGGATCACGTGGAGCCGGACCAACCTGCCCGTTTCGCCCTTTGGAATCAGCGTCGCTTCCTCGACTGATGGAACCAGGCTTGCGGCGGCGAACGAAGCCATCTTTACTTCGACCAATTCGGGCGCCACGTGGCAGATGTCCGGCGCGCCCACGAACGAATATTGGAAATCCATTGCGTCCTCGGCCGATGGAACCAAGCTGGCGGCCGGAGGGTACTCCAGTGTTTTTGGGATAAGCCAGGACGGCGTTTTTGTCTCGCCGGATGGAGGCGCCACCTGGACCACAAATGGTTTGCCGTTGCCGGGATACATGCCTTTCGTCGCCTCTTCAGCCGATGGGACCACGCTGATGGCGGTGGCGACGGACCTTTCCGTGGCGAGGGACGGTGTGATCTTCACTTCGACCAATTCGGGCAAAACATGGATTAAAGCCATGGCTCCGGATGCTGCGTGGGGCGGGGTGGCGTGTTCGGCTGACGGCTCCAAATTATTTGCCGCGGCACATCCCAGCCCCATCGGGTTGCTGGACGGAAATCAGATCGGCGGCATTTACACCCTGCAAATCACCAACTACCCGACGCTGAGTCTGACCCGTTCGGCGGGGAGGCTGGTGATTTCGTGGAGGCCATTTTCACCGAATCTTATCTTGCAACAAAACACCAACCTTGGCCCGGATGGCTGGACGGACGTTCCCCTGCCGCCCATGCCCAACCTGGCCGGTTTCATCCCGAAAATCTTGGTCTCCCCCACGAACGCGCGCACTTTTTACCGGCTCAAGAGTCCCTGAACCAATTGCCGGCGGTTTATTGGTTGACGACGACTGTATGTATGTTATCATACACGCTGCTGCGGTGGTTCCGTACACATTGATTTATGCTGCATTTCCAAATTAATCCGAACTCGGGCGTGCCGGTGTACCGGCAGATGATGGACCAGGTGAAGTATTACATCGCCTCCGACACGCTGAAACCGGGGGACCAACTGCCGTCCATCCGCGAACTGGCGCAGAAGCTGGCCATCAATCCAACGACGGTGGTGCGGGTTTACAGCGATCTGGAGCACGAGGGAGTCATTGAAATGCGGCACGGCAAGGGGGCGTTTGTGACGAACTCAGGCCATCAAATGAGCGCGGCGGAACGCGAGCGCACTCTGCGCAAGCTGGCGCGGCAACTGGCGGTGGAAGCGGTGCAAATGGGTGCGCCGGCCGCCCAGGTGCTGAAAGTGGTCCGCGAAGAACTGGCGGATTTGATGGAGGGCGAGGAGACGGGGCCGGCGACGAAAGTCTCCTTTTTATCGAAGCGATGAATCATGAGCGCGGCCGTCATTGAAGCGCGCGGTCTGACCAAGACATTTGCGGGCGGCATTGTGGCGGTCAAGGATTTGGACCTGACGGTGAAGCGCGGCGCGGTTTACGGAATGATTGGCCGGAATGGTTCGGGCAAATCGACCACCCTGCGGCTGCTGTTGGGGCTGCTCCAGCCGGACCAGGGTGTGGCCACGGTTTTGGGCCAAGATTTTTGGCGCGCGCCGCATTCCCTACGGGAACGCGCCGCCTACGTTTCCCAAACC
>DATMLG010000419.1:0-9916 GCA_035570675.1 Verrucomicrobiia bacterium
CACCGCCACGGCGATGACCGCGGCCACCAGCCAAGCTGCGAACGCCGCCCGGTGCGCGCGCACGTGCCAGAACGCCAGCAATCCCAGCAGCGTGACCACCGGCAGCGCGGCAATCAGCGTCGAGACCCCCACGCTGTTGGCCAGCGGCGCGTAATTTTGCGCCCAGGTCATGCGGGAAGAAGTCGCCGCGGATGCGGCGCATTATTCTCTCCCTCTCCGCCTCGACCGGGGAGAGGGATGGGGAGAGGTGTCGAAATCAACGCGGTTGCGAACTCCTGACGCAATAAATCATCAACGACATCCGCTGGTTTCACCATGATTATGGCGGCCAGCTTTTCAACCACCGCATCACCCGTCAAGCCACGATTCCCAACCGGCGCACTACCACATGGAAACCGAATTAAAGTTGCGAAACTTTATAGTTTAGAAATCATCGTGTGATGCGCAAACGCGGTTCATCCCAAGTCAAGAAAGACTCCCTCCGCCGACTGCAGGAGCGCTATGACAAACTATGGTCGGCGGCCATCGGCAAAATCCGGACGGGCAAGATTGAATCCGACCGCGTCCTGGCTGGCGGGTTGATTGATCGCCGACGCGGTTTGACACTCATCGCCCGGCCATCGGCGGGGGTGCGGGAAAAGGTGGCGGCGTTTCTGCGCGAATTGCGGCGGCTTGAGCCGGACCAATATTACTACGCGCGGGCGGATCTGCACCTCACCATCCTTTCATTGTTTAACGCAACAACCGCGCACAAACGGTTCCTGGCGCACACGGAAAAATATTTGGCCGCGGTGAATTCCGCCCTCCAAAAAGCAGGGCCGATGCGGATTGAATTCGCCGGCGTCACTGCGTCCCCGGGCGCAATCATGATTCAAGGCTTTCCCGACACCGAAGCGTTGAATGACCTCCGCGATAAATTGCGTCAACAACTCCACATTCGTGGCCTGACCCAGGGACTGGACGTGCGATATCGCCTCGAAACCGCACACATGACCGTCGCGCGATTCCGCGCCCCATTGCGTGACAGCAAACACTTCGCCGCTGTCCTCGCTTGCTCGCGGCGCCGGCCATTTGGGTCCATGACCATCAAGAGCCTGAGCCTGGTCACCAACGATTGGTATATGACCCACCAAACCCTGGAAACCTTGAGCCGCTACCGTCTTTTGTTTCCGCATTCCACACTTCGCATTCCGAATTGAAGTCGCGACGCGAAGGCGGAGTTGAACCGCCGCAGCCAGGCCTGTGAGATCCTGACCGGCACCGGGATTTCGCGTCGCTAAATTTGAAGACGGGGTTGGGGCGGCAAGCACCGAAGGCTTTTTTGTCGGGATTGCCCGACTGTTTTACAATCCCAAAGGGATTGAAAGCACTCAGCCCAGGGTTGCGAGAAACGAGCTACCCTGGGTAATCGTCCGAGTCATTTATCTACCCTGAAAGGGTTGAATCGAATGAGTGTCTCCCGCATCATAAATTCGTGCCGCAGTCACTGGCAAAAATTTTGGTCCACACGGTTTTTTCCACCAAAGAACGTCGGCCATTTCTGCGCGACCCGGTGCTCCGCGATGAATTGCATCATTATCTGGGCGGCATCTTGACCAATCTCGATTGCCAGCCAATCATCACCGGGGGCGTCGAAGATCACGTCCACCTCCTTTGCGCTTTGTCTAGAACCTGTGAGGCGGCGGAAATGGTGAAGGAAATAAAGCGCGGGTCGTCGCTCTGGCTGAAAACCAAGGGGCCGGAGTTATCCGATTTCGCCTGGCAGAGCGGGTATGGGATGTTCTCCATCGGGTTTTCACAGATTGAAGCGGTGCGGAGTTATATCGCCGGACAGGAGCAACATCATCGCAAGGTTTCGTTCCAGGACGAATTCCGGAAATTATTGCGTCGTTATGAAATAGCATTCGATGAACGGTATGTATGGGAATGATGCAACCCCTTCAGGGTTGAGGAAATTGCCGGATTGATACCCGGGGTAGGCCCTCTGGGAATCGGGCCAACCCCGGGCTGAGCGATGGCAATCCCTTTGGGATTGGCAAATCCGATGACGAGCCGACTTCCAGTTGCGGGCTTGCCCACCCGGGCGTAGAATCATGCGTGACGATTCCGCCTGAATTGCTTCGACGCCTGGCCACGGCCAAACGCATCGCCGTGCTCACCGGAGCGGGCGTGTCGGCGGAGAGCGGTGTCCCCACCTTTCGCGATGCCCAGACCGGCTTGTGGGCGAAATATACCCCCGAAGAACTCGCCACGCCGCGCGCGTTCCGCCGCAATCCGCGTCTCGTCTGGGAATGGTACGCGTGGCGGCGAACTTTGGTTGCTGATGCCAAGCCGAACCCCGGCCATCTCGCGCTCGCCCAAATGGAAAAACTCTTTCCGCAGTTCGATCTCATCACGCAAAACGTGGACGGCTTGCATCAACGCGCTGGGAGCACGCGCGTCATCGAGTTGCATGGAAACATTTCCCGGACAAAATGCTTCGACGAAGGCGCCATCGTCACGAGTTGGGAGGACACCGGCGATGTCCCGCCGAAATGCCCGAATTGCGGCGGCTTGTTGCGGCCCGACGTCGTTTGGTTCGAGGAACCGCTGCCCGAAACCGAGATGGAACGCGCCGCGACCGCGAGCACGAACTGCGACGTTTTCTTTTCCATCGGCACCTCGACCATTGTCTATCCCGCCGCCGCGCTGCCATTTGAAGCCCTTTGCGCCGGGGCGACGGTCGTGGAGATCAACCCACAACCGACGCCCCTGACGATGCTGGCCCAATTCAATCTCCCCGAAGCGGCGGGAGTGGCGCTGCCGGTCTTGATGAAGGCCCTCAACGCCTCGCGCAAATCATGAGAATCGAAAGGGCGGCGTTGCCTTTTAATTTCCCAGCGCGTGCGTGGCGTGGGTGACGGCCGCTCCGGCCCGCAGGGAGGCGGAGACCATCGCGGCTTCGACCAATTCGGTCTCAGTTGCACCGGCCTTCCGCGCGTTCCCGCTGTGGATGGCGATGCAATAAGGGCATTGCGTAATGAGCGCAACAGCGACGGCGATCAGCTCCTTATACTTGACAGGAATCGCCCCGTCGGCGACCGCCGCCTTGTCGAAGGCCCAAAAGGCCTTCATCACCTCCGGCGCGAGGCTGTTCATTTTCTCAATCTTGGTCAGGTTTTCTTTGTTATACATACGTTTGGTTGTCTGTTTTTTCGTGGTGGGTTTCGGATCTATCGTGTGAAATTACGGTGACACACGCAAGAAATCCATGTGCGCTCTTGTCCATTCATTTTGGCGTCAATTGGAGTATTTTCAAACTGGAGGCGACGCGAAGGCGGAGTTGAACCGCCGCAGCCAGGCCTGTGAGATCCTGACCGGCACCGGGATTTCGCGTCGCTAAATTGGCCGGCGGGCGTGAAATGTTCACGCCCGCCTCGTGTTTTACTGCCGTTTCCTTCAACCGGAGACTATTTCTCGACCTGACGCGGCTTCAGGCTTTTCGATTTCCTTCGATTGCTCTTTTCCTCCGAACTGTTCTGCGAACCGCCCGCAGCCTCCGACGGTTTGCCGAAGGCGGCGGCGAGGAACTGGTCCACTTTTTCGTTTTCCACCAGGCCGAACTGCCGCAGGACGGGCACTTCAATCAGCCGCCCCGCCAGTTCCTTCACCGGCAGGTATTCGTTGATCAATTGCAGCACGCGCGCGTAGTCGCCTTCCTCGGGATCGATTCCGGTCGGCGAATCCCAGTACAACGACTTGTCTTCCTTCCACGGCACGGTTTCGTCTGTCTCCTTGATTTCTGAGACATCGACGGGACGGAAATACACCCGCGCGTCATCGCGAATGATTCTCGTGTCGCCCAGCAGCCAGATCAGCACCGAACCACCCTGCAGGCTGGAGCGCGCGTTCGTGATGATCTGTGTGTTCGCGTTGCGGCGCACCAGAACCGAGCGGATGAGCAACGCGGAATCCGCGGGAATCTCCCCGACGCCGACCATATCGATTTGCAGCAGGCGCGGCTTGCGGGCCAGCGCGGACTCCAACCGGGCGAGGCGGTCAACGTAATAGGAGTTGCCGTACGCCAGGATCTTCAGTTGAAAATGGCGGGGCTCTTGTTTGTGTCGTGTTTTCATAAAATTTCTCCGTATTGCATTGATTGTTTTGTCGTGGGGACACGATTGATTCCAAAGTCAGGCGGGCGGAGACTTTCGCCTCCGCCCGCGTGGTTTCCTCCTGGCGTCCTGAGTCCACCGTGTGGACAACGATTGTTTCAAGTGGCCGCGCTGTCGCAGGCCCGGGCTTCCGGCTTCGCTTTGAGCACCTCGGCGAGGGCGCGCTGCAGTTCGTCCGTGAACAGCACCTCCTTCACTTCAACGGCAAGAACGCTGATGCCGATATTCGCGAGTTCCGGCTGCACGCGGGCCAGAAGTTGCGCGCCAATTTCGAGCCGTTGATTGAGCAGGGCTTCAACCGTCGCGCCGGCCACAACCGCACGCAACGCAAGCTGGGCGAAGTTGTTGATGTCGTCACGCCAATGTTGCGTTTCATGCGCGGCCTTGATCGGGTCGGCCACCTGGTAGGTGACAAGCAGGCTGAGCTTGAGGCCGACGTTATCGGCCGTGAGCACCTCCGGTCCGGCGACGGCTTGCGAGGTCTTGCGGAGGTCGATGAGACTGATGGTCCAGCCGAAGCCCCAAACGAGGGAGCGTCCGGCGTTGCTACGACGCACATACAGGCCGTCACGATAGAGAAGTCCCGCCCAGCCTTCCGGCACGCGGAAGCAGTGGCGAAACCTCGGGAGTTTAACTGCGGCAATCACCGCGCCACCCAGGGCGACGGCGAGAGCAACGGCTAATATGTCGTGGTTCATGGTTGTTGTTGGTTTGGGGGGGGTGACGGAAAGCGCGGAGCGAAAGACGTCGTATGCAGAGAACGGGAGTGGCCGCTCGCGGGCGGGACTTAACTCCACGGACTCCGCCTTCCCCGGCGCCTCTGCTAGGGAACGATCGTGATTTTCGGTTTCGCGCCGAACCGGTGCGATGGAACGAACACCACGTTCAATCTTCGCACCGGCCGGATCCGGACAAGCCGATTCGGCTTGTAGCTCCGGCGAAAGAGCAACTGGCTTTGGTAACGGATGACAGGTTTCATGTGTTTCCTTTCGTTGAGGGTTAAAAATGGGAGAAAGAGTCTTTGCAGCCGCCGTCCGTGGCAAAAGGAGCGTCCTGCAAAAAGAGATAACTGGGAAATTAAAAGGGCCGGAGGGTCCTTGCGGACTGCAACAAGAACTTTCCGGCCCATGCCATTCACCCCGACGTCTTGGGTCGGGGTTCAACAAAGAACAAACACCTCTTGGCGATCTACTCGATCCCAACCCGCGGTTTCACGGCGGCTCTTTCGGTGTTTGGGGGCACACCTCCTCCGAAGCCCTTAAAATTAAATTGTAAAATTCGTTTTCGCGTTTTCGTCGTCGCTGCGGGCGGGGCGTGGGCACACCACACCGGTGACGATTTTATGTTCGTCTTCGCCAAAATCAGTTTGTCGCCCGAAGACATCACCTGGATGTCGCGTTTTTCCGGTTCACAGATCGTTCAACTTACGTTAACTGCCATTCACACCGTCAGTTCCGCAGGGAAAACAAAAAACCCCGCCTACGTTTCCGTAAGCAGGGTTTGGAGAAATTGTTTCGAATCTTTACCTGCTTACGCCTGTTCTGTCCCAATTAATTTCCGGCTTTTGCGCGGAATACGACGTGGACAGACAGAGGCCGAACATGCGGCCTCGAACAGCCCCGTCATGACGCGCCGCATTTGCGGTCGTCACCGTGGGCCAGCTCGTGGCGGTTATGTTCGTGCAAGTTTTCATCGGCGAAAGACCAATAGCATAGGTCATTCGTGACTGCAACCAATATTTTTAGTAAAAGACAAAAATGGTGGTGACGCAGAGCCGGCGGCATGGCCAGGGTTGAGTCTGGCTGCCGCTGGTAAGGCGACCGCCTCCCTACTCGCCGATGATCTTAACCAACGCCCGCTTTCTCCTCAGCCCGTCAAATTCACCATAAAAAATCTGCTCCCAGGGACCGAAGTCGAGCCTTCCCTTCGTAATCGCCACCACGACTTCCCGGCCCATCACCTGGCGTTTCAAATGCGCATCCGCGTTGTCCTCGCCGGTGCGATTGTGCCGGTATTGCGATGTGGGCGCGTGGGGCGCGAGCTTTTCCAGCCATGCTTCGTAGTCTTGCAAGAGACCGCCCTCATTGTCGTTGATGAACACGGAGGCGGTGATGTGCATTGCGTTCACGAGGCAAAGCCCCTCCTGCACGCCGCTCTTGCGCACCAGCTCCTCCACCGTTTCCGTGATGTTCACAAATCCCCGGCGGCCGGGAACCTCGAACCACAAATGTTCAGTCAAAGATTTCACCGATCCCTCTCAGTCCCGCCAGATCCCAAAACTCCGGTCAGGCGTACATCAAATGTCGCGCGATCTTGGCATCCACCGTTTCCTCCAGGTACTCCACGGTGAAAGGCTTGGTGATGTAATCCACGGCGCCGAGTTGCATCGCCTTCTCCACGCTTTCGAAATCATTGACGCTGGTCACCATGATCACCTTGGTGGCGGGGCTGATGTCGCGCAGGCGGGCCAGGATGTCGAAGCCATTGGTACGGGAGCGCAAGTTGACATCCAGCAGCATGCCATCAGGATGCAATTCCTCCAGCAACCGCAAGGCATCGCCGGCTGTGTTCGCCGTGAAGACGTCCGCGTCAAAATGCTGCTCAAAGTGGTCCGCCAGCATGGCGCACAGATCCACTTCGTCATCCACGACCAGCAAAATCATGCGGCGAGGCGTCCCTTCGCGCCGCGGGCGGAAGCCACGCTCGCGATGGCGGCATCGCGTATAAGCCTTCGATAGGAGCGATGTTCACGGTCTGCGGGTTGCAACCCGAGCCGTTTGGCGATGGCACGAATCTTCGCGGCGCCGCCTTCAATTTCAACAAACCAGCCGGCGTTGGGAATGTGATCGAGGCAGACAGCGCAGCCATCCAGCCGGTATTCCTCGCGGATTTTGGAGTAGGTTTCCTTGATGCGGAATCCCAGCAGTTCCAGAATGCGCTTGGTCGCTTCGTAATCAACCGGCGTTTCGACCTCCATGCGGGTCTTTTGATGCCCGGCCAGGCGCGGGCCTTTGAAGGTCAGCATGGCGAACTTGGTTCCATGACGCCGGAGGCGGAGCTTCTGGCCCCGGCCGCGGAGCCGGCCGTCGAAGTCGAACAATTCGTTGCGTTCGAAGCCGCTGGCATGGGCTTCCGCGCCCAGGCTGAGTAGGCGGCTGCGGATGGGATCCACCTTGGCGATGCGGTACTTCTGTTCGCGTTCAACACTGTTGGTCAGAACGTGTTGTTCGAACTGGCGGGCCAGATATTTTTCAAGTTTGCGCGCCGGCATAACTAAAAATCGCTGGAATTCATTTAGCTGTCGTCCCGTCGCAAGTCAAGCGCCCGACCAAACAAGCGCCGAAAACGCTTCACGGGGGCCAGCCCGGGGCAATGGCCGCACAAAATCAGCCAATGTTACGGAATTGTCACGCCAATGTCGCACGGCTGTAACTTTGCCGTGGAGAATAGCGGCCTGCAGCAGGAATCATCCTGGAATCATATTATAAGAAACCCAACAACCTACAGCCTGAAAATGAAAACCCAAAAAATCTGGTCCATCGCGGCGCTGCTCGGCGCCTCCCTGAGCGTGATTGAAGCCCACGGCAGCACCATCACGGCGTGGACCTTTGAAAACAATGCCATCGGTGTCAACAACAGCCCGACGGCTTCCACCGGCACCGGCACGGCCAGTTCCATTGGCATGGACGTTTATCCCACCCCCAATGTCGGCGTGACCACCGACGATGTCGTGCTGGGCAAGAACTCAGACACAGGCGCGAACGGGATTGCCAATACCACGCAGACCTGGCGCGTCCGGGCGCAGGCCGGAGCCAATGGCGCGGCCAACGGTTGGTCCAGTCTGGCGCCGATCGGCACGCAGGGGGCGGTCTTCGCTGCAAGCACTGTGGGCTACAATAGTATAAACGTCAGCTTCGATTGGTATGCGACGACCCAGGGTGAAGCGAACATGCAGTTGGAATACACCACGGATGGCATCAACTGGAACAATGTTGCGCTTACACTCGCCGGTTCCGACGCCGGGTTGGTGGTTTTGAACAATACCACCTCCGCCAACACCGTCATGGGTTCTTATGTCAGCGACAATGTTTTGGTCAATGGCTCACCGGCCGGGCAGGATTGGTTCACCGGTTTGACCGCGACCATCACCGATCCAAATGCAGCCAATGATCCGAAGTTCGCCATCGAAATGGTGAACGCTTCGACGGGCGCCGATAATGTTTCCACCGCGGGGACTGCCTTGAATAACAATTCGGGCAACTGGCGTTTTGATAATGTCGTCATCAGCGGTGTGACGGCGGCTCCCGAACCCTCCACCTTCGCGCTGGCCGGATGCGGTCTGGCCCTTTTGGCCGGTTTCCGCCGGTTCAAGAACCGCCAATCCTAAGAAATTTAGTCCCTGCATCACGCGCAGACTTGATCGTCTGCGCGTTTTTTTTGTCGTGAAATGGTCGGGCATCGGATGCTCGGGGACGCACCGATAATGTGCTGAAACATGCGCATTTCGGGGTCCGAATAATTGCCTCAATGCGAGGCAAAGCGCCGGTCCATCGCCTCAATGCAAGGCAGGTCCCTCACCCCCAGGGCTTGGGCCGGGACCCTTGACGGCATGGGCCGGGGTGGTTGGAATTCCGGACCTGCAAGAGCTTTCTATTTTAGGCAAATTCATGGCCATAATCGGCGATTTGGGCCGAAAATGGTATCACCCGTGCTAATTAAACTGCCAGCGGTTCGTATTGGCAGTTATCGAGCGTACTGATGCCGTCCGGATGACACCGGGCGGGGTGGCTCGGGCCGCAAAAAAGCATAGTTGAAAATGAAAACCAAATTCTTGCGCAATCAAGGCTTCACGTTGATGGAAATCATGATTGTCGTGGCCATCATCGGCATCGTGTGCGCCATCGGGATTCCCAGCATCGTGCGCGCCCGCAGCAACGCCCGGATGAATGCCTGCATCAACAATCTGAGCCAGCTTGACGCTGCCAAGTCAGCCTGGGCCAACGCCATGCGGGCGGATCCCAGCACCGTTCCCCCGGTCACTTCCATCCAGCCTTTTCTTGGCCGCGGCAGCACCGGCACCATGCCGACCTGCCCCTCGGACACGAGCAATACCTTCGCCACCAGCTACAGCCTCCAGGCAATCAACACGCTGCCCACCTGTCTGATCATGGGCGCGGCCACCAACGCGTTTCCCCACATCCTTCACTGATTGCATCGACCGCGGGCGCGATTTACCCCCGCCGCTTTTCCGCGTCCTAATCCTCCTCTATCTTGGTGGTCCGTTTCTTTTCGTCGTCCGCTTTGCGTGGAAAATATTCCGCCAGAATTTCGCCCGTCCGGTTGATGACGTGAATCAGGCCTTCAGTAAACGCGCCCTTTTTGAAATGGGCCGTCATCTCGGCCGCCAGCGCGCTCCAGAAGGCATCGCCGCAACGTTGATGCACCCCGGCGTCGCCAATTACCGCGAACTTGCGCGCGCGCGGCGCCACAAAAATCAGCACGCCGTTTTTCTCCGCGGCCCGGTGCATCCCCAGCTCGTCAAAATGCTTTTGCGCCGCCTTTACCGCGTCTTCCGGATCATGACCGCTGATGAAGACGCGAATCTCGCCGGAAGTTTTTTTCTCGGCGCGCCGTATGGCTTCAACGATTTGATCGTGCTCGAGCTGGCTTAGAAATTCCTTGGGTTTCATAAATCACCAGCCTCCGCTTGCGCCCCCGCCGCCGGTGCTGCCGCCGCCGCCGGAAAATCCCCCCCCACCGCC
>DATMLG010000420.1:0-11533 GCA_035570675.1 Verrucomicrobiia bacterium
CCCGCCGGCGGCCTCACGATATTGCAGCGAAGTCAGGCCGACGCCGTGTTCGACCGCATCCACGTAGGCGGCGTTGGAATCCAGGCTGGAGCGCGCCATCCAGCCAACCTTGCGGTGTTCCTCGACGCCTTTGCCGACAAATTCCACCCGCGCCCGCACGATGAAATCGCCGGTAAGCTTTTTCCAGAGAAAATGGAATTGATCGTTCGTGCTCCACATGTTGATACCGCTGCCGGTCATTGTGTAAGTCTGATTGGCAGGATCGTAACTGGCGGAGCCGCCAATGGCCGGCGAGCCGATGTCGCCGTGGCTATCGAATTGACCGAGCGAATTGTCCTGCGAGAAAGCGCGGACCCCTGAGGCAAGAAGCGCGGACATAACAATAAAGTGGATTAAGGACGATTTGGATTTCATGGCTGACATCATTGGGACGCGGCGGAAATCATGCGATATTCCATGCCGTTTGTCCACAAATGCCGGACCCTTCTGAAATCCGGGCGCAGGAATTACCCGTTTATGCGGCCTTGATTTTTTCCGCGGCGGCCTTGCCGTCCAGCATGGCGTCCTCCATCCCGCCATAATTCCAACCGCCCCAGCGGCCCGAGGTCAGGATGTTTTGCTTCGCCAGATAATCGCGCTTGTTTAAAGCTTCAACCAGCGTTTGAGCGCGGCTTCCACTTCGCTAATGACGCGCGCATCAAACTTTCCGGGAGCTTTGCGGACGAATTCGGTGAACTTCACCGGCTGGATGCTCTGGACGTTGATGTAGCTTTGCTCCCGCAACCACGGCACGCGGGGCAATGTGACTTCGTAACGTGTGTCCTCAAATTGTTTGGTGATCAAAACCACGCTGGCCAGCGCCAATCGGGCGTCGGTTTGAGCCGCCAACACGAGCGCATAACGCGGTTTGCCAACCATGCCCAGGTCAATGAACCAAACTTCGCCGGGTTGCGGGCCCGTTCTCATGCTTAAAACTCATCCGCCAGCTTGTTGCGGCGGGCGGCAGGGCTCAAAACGTCATCTTCCGGGCAGTCTGCCTGGACCGGGAATGGGATGGCGCGGCGCTTGATGATCTGTTTGTAAAAAAGTTCCAATGCGGCCCGTGGCTTCAGTCCGATCTCTTCCAGGACGGCTTCCGCCTGGCGTTTCAGTTCGGGATCAATACGGCTTTTGGCTATTGCGCTCATGTACCCAATGTGGCCCAAACGTGGCCTTTTGTCAAACGGCCTTACAGTCAGTTAATGAGATCGTCATGTCCCTGGCACCGTCCCTGAAGCCTTGATCTGTTCCGCAGCCGCCTTGCCGTCCAGCATCGCGTCCTCCATCCCGCCGTAATTCCATCCGCCCCAGCGGCCCGAGGTCAGGATGTTCTGCTTCGCCAGATAATCAATCACGTAACCGCGCGCCTGCTCGTAATTCTGGTCGAACACCACGTACGCGTGCGGAATCTGGCATAATTCCATGAACAATACTTCGTCCTTCTCGGACAGAATGCGCGAGCGCCGGAGATCGGCCAGCACGCGTTGTTTGAGTTTCTCCGGTTCCTTGAGCATTTCCTCCGCGCCCCCGGACATTTCCACATAATAACTGCGGCAGCCCGCCGGCGCGGCGTCCGCATGCACGGCGGAATACGAACCGGCGCGGTAAAAAATGTAATCAGGCTCAGGAAAATAAATCCAGTGGTACTGGCTGGCGATGTCCCCGGGACCGCGCACGCCGATGTCGAAGTAATGCACCGTCGTGGAGCGCAATTTTGCCGCCGCGGCACGGACATCCTCCGGTGCGTCTTCCAGGATGGAAATCAACTTCACCAGCGGCATGGTGTTCAAAAGGTGCTTGAAGCGCACTGTCTCCCCGTTGGAAAGCACGGCGGTGCGCTTGCCCAGGTTGACGCTTTTCACGTCGGTGCCGTAAAGCGGCGCGTGCTTGATCGTCTCGGCGAACGCGCGCGGCAGCGAACCAATGCCGCCCTTTTTGGGATAAACGAACTTCGCATTGTAACCCAGCGACTCCTTCGAGAAGCCCAGCGCGCCGCGCATGACGTCCTCCGTGGAGGGCCGCGGGATGAACCGTTCCGCGTAAGCCGGCATCATTTCGGTGAGCTTGACCCCGAGCAGCTTTTGGTTGTACGGCACCATGAAATGTTTGGCGATGCCTTCGCCGAAGGCGCGCAGGATCCATTCATGGAAATTCGCGGGTGGTCCGGCGGGCGGTTGCAACCCAAAATCCTCCGGATGCTTGGCCTTGAGCAGGCCGACAAGGCATTCCAGCACGATTTCACGGGGCAATCCGTAGGTGTTTGCCTGAAACGGATAAAGCGTGAACACGCCGTGCGAGAAAATGACCGCCTTGCGTTCGTATTCCACCAGGCCGCCGGGCAGCAACCGGTTCACCAGCTCCTTCATGGCCGCATTACGCAGGTGCAGCCAGTGGCCGGTGCCGTCGCACATGAATCCGTTGTGACGGATACGGGTGCGGACGATGCCGCCCGGCTCCCGCTCCCGCTCCACCAGCAGATAGTCGCCGCCCAGATGCCAGGCGCATGACAGCCCCGTCAACCCCGCGCCGATGATGACCACTGAATGTTCTTGCATATAAAATCAGTCGGATTTCGAGAACTTGAAGATGAATTTGCGCAGCCGCTCATAAGCCGGCAGCGGCACCATCCGTTTGAGGGCTTCCTTTCCGGCGTAAAGGAGCGGCGTATTGCGGGAGGACAGCACCTTGAGGAATTTGCGCCCGGTCACATGGCGGTTGATGGGAATGGTTTCCAACGCCATCAGGTCCAGCTTTTTGTTGTAACCCCAGCGCATCGTCCGCATGACCCGCACCCCCAGTTCGGCGGCGATGGCCCGGACGCGGTCATTGACAAAGCCGCCGGGCGGCACGAACAGCGAAGAGTTGGCGCCGGTGAGACCGGCTATAATTTTTTGCGACGTCGCAATTTGACGCCAGATCTCCTTGTCGGGCATGGTGTCGAGACGCAGATGATCATGGCTGTGAGGGCCGATGGCATGTCCCGCGGCGGTCATTTCCCGAACCTGATCGTCCGTAAGATAACCCGGCTGGTTGAGCCGGGCGGTGGGGATGAAAAACGCGCCCTGACAACGATGCTTTTCGAGCAGCGGAAACACGACTTCACGGTGGTCGGAAGTGCCATCGTCGAAAGTGAGGACGTACCGGCGTTCGGGGATCGTTGAAACCCCGATGAGTTCCCCCATCTTCATGCAAACATAACCATTTTCGTGCAACAGACCGATATGTCGGTCGAGTTGCGCCCCTGAGATGGTGTAAAAATTTGGCTCCGTGCCGGCGGGCGTGTCGCAGACTCGATGATAGGTAAGGACAAGGATCATGCCGGTTTGGCAAAATGAAAACTTAGTGCGCCGCAATCATCAAGACCGCCCCGGCCAGCGCGCGGTTGGCCGGCCCACGTGTTGCAAAACCCGTTCCCCGGGGCTGGCCTTGGTATAAAGTGAGTAATCGAACGGCCGTTGGAAATAATCGCCGCCGGCCAGCATCCGCATACGATGGTAACCGACGATGGCGGGTTCCAAACGGTTCACCCAAGCCGGAACCATGCGGGCCTTTTCCTCCCGTTCGCGGCAGGCGTTCGGCTTGAGATTCATGTTTTCGCCGGTTTCGGTGAAGACCGACGTGAACCGGCGCAACACGCCCATGCGCAAACCGTGGTTGACCAGTTCCAGCAGCCAAAACATGTCCCCAAGGTCACGCCAGCGTGTGTCGAAGTAAAGTCCAAAATCCTCCAGCACACGGCGGCGGATGAAGATGGAGCACGTCAGCGCGTTGAACCGCACCCAGATGTGGTGCTTCAGCGGGACCATTGAGCGCCGCTGGCAGATAAACTCTCCCTCGCCGCCCACCACGACGGTGTCTGTCAGCACCACGTCCACACGCGGATGGGCCGCAAAAAAATCGTAAACCGACGCCAGCGCGCCGGGAAGGTATTGTTCGTCGCAATTCAGATAGGCCAGTATTTCCCCCTGCGCGCGCCGGTAACCGCGGTTCACGGCATCATACATGCCCTTGTCCTTCTCAATGAATGCCCGCACCCGCCGGTCCTGCGGCAACCACTCCTGCGTACCATCGTCCGAGCAGGAATCCTGGACAATATGCTCGAAACTCGCGCCTTGCTGGTCGGCAACGGAGGCAATGCACAGCCGGAGCCAGGCCGAATTGCGGAAGCTGGGGGTGACGATGGAAAAATTCACCGGGTCGGGGGCGGAGTTGAGGCCGTCAGCGGAAAGGCGGTCGAACGGGCCGCGTGGTCGGCGGATTCAATGCTGTGGAACGCCTCGGCCAGGCCGGCGAGGTATTGTTCCAGCGTGAAGTGGCGAAGAAACAGTTCGCGAACGGTTTCCGAGGCTTCCGCCGTAATGCTGGCGACCAGCGCATCGGCGATTTGTTCCGGGGAACAGATGTCCACCAGACCAAGATTGCCCGGCGGCAGAAGTTCCGGGAGCGAGCGCCAGCGGGTGGTGATGATGGGCAGCCCGAAGGCCATGGCCTCAATCAGGTTCACCGGCTGGTTCTCGTTCTGATAGTAGGTGGGAAAGCAAAAGAGATCAGCCTCGCGCAGGGCCTTGTCCTTCTCGGCGCCCGAGACGAACCCAAAGTAATGAATGCATTTCACACATTCTGGCAGGGCGGCAATCCGGTTGAATTCGTCCCGTTCCGCGTCGTTCACGAAATTCCCGGCGATCCTGAGTTCCAGCCGGAACCGTCCCGCGGCGGCAAGTTTCTGATTGGCCAGCAGGACGCCGTTGATGCAGTCAAACAAACCCTTCTCGCGCGTGCAGTGGGCCAGATATAGCACCTGGAAAATCTCCGGATGGCCGCCGGAGCTTTCCCGATCGGCAGCGTCAAGTTCCACGCCGGCGGCGATTTTTTTGCGCGCGGCCAGACGCGCCCTGCGCCGCGGCAAAATTTCCTGCTCAAAGGCCGGGCACGGGTCCGGGATGCCGTTGCTGACGACCCTGACTCTCTGCGGGAAGAGTTTCTCCGCGTCGGCGCGGTTATACCGGGAAAGCACGATGCTGAGGTCAACGTCCTTCAGGCGGTTGTAGGTAAAGGCCCGGGAACGGAATTGAGTGCTGGTCTCGAGCCATTTTGCCAGACCGGCGGCATGCCAGTGGAGAATGATGCGCTTGTAAAAGGGCCGGCACAGGAACATCACCATCCAGTCGCGATAAAGAGCGGAATGTTTGCCCGGCGCGGGGATGTAATAAAGCGTACGGACGCCGTAACGGAAACGGCACCAGATGGCCTGGAGACAATACGCAAAAAGCAGAAACAGCTTGCTGAGCCGGAAATCGCCGATGTCCTCCAGCTCCTTCGACACGCGGGCATTGACGTGGTAGCAGGTGACGCCGAGGCCGTTTCCCGCCGCGCCGGAGCCGGCCGGACGACGACGCTGGTCGCCCCCGAAACCGTCCAGCATCAGCCGGACCATGTAGCTCTGACCATGATGCGGCGGCGGCGTATGCGCAAAAACAAGCAATTTCATCAGACGGGGCCTGAGCGGGTACTGTCTGCAACTGTGACGATGCAGTACTTCTGAGAAGCACAAGATAGCCCAAATGTGCGCGATAAGAAAGTAAATTCTGGCGCAAGACTCGTCCGTAAAACTCCCCATGCCCGGCGCGAGCGGGGCAATGCCTTGCGTTTCGAGCCCGTTTGGGATAGGGTCGGCGGCATGAATTTCCAGTTGTGCTGCGGCGGACGGAAAGACCCGGTCGCATGAGCGAAGTTACCCTGCTGGGCACGCCGTTGATGGCCACGACCTATGGCGGCCTGGGGGATCAATGCATCGAATGGGCCCGCGGGCCGCAGTGTGTGGCGCTGGAATTTGCCAACACCCAGATCGTCACCATGCGCCGGCATGATCCGGCCTTCCGGGAAATGACGCGTGGCTATGACCATTTTGCACCGGACGGAATGCCCCTGATCTGGTGCATGAACCGCGCGGGCGCGGGAATGAAGGACCGCGTCTACGGCCCCACGTTCATGCGAGAATTTCTGACGCGGGCGCCGGCCGGCTCGACCCATTATCTGCTCGGGGGCACGGAGGAGTGCGGCGTCAAGCTGCGGGAGGTTTTCCTGAAACTGAATCCCGGCCTCAAGTTTGTGGGGTCGTTTCATGGCCGGTGCGGCGCGGACGGCATGCTGCTGGACGGCGCGGATGAAAAGATCACGGCGGAGTTGAACCAGTTGTCGCCGGACTTCATCTGGCTGTGTTTCGGCGCACCCAAACAGCAGACGTGGATGATGCGGCACAAGCCCCTGATCCGTCGCGGAGTTATGATGACCGTGGGGTTCGCCTTCGACGTCAATGCGGGCACGAAACCGGACGCGCCGGCCTGGATGCAGCGGCTGGGGTTGACGTGGTTGTTCCGCATCTGCTCCGAACCCAGGCGCCTGGGCCCGCGGTACGTGAAATACAATTTCCTCTTTCTTTGGTACCTGGCTTGGGACGGCCTGCGGGGCCGGCTTTTCACGCGAGGGACTTCGCCAGCTGGTTCAGCCGCAGGATCGATTCATTGATCCGGCGCGCGCTTTCCGCCACCTTCTCGGGCTGTGCCCGGCCGGCATCACGCAACATCTCGGCGGTGAGGCCGAGAATTCCGTCCAGCGGGCCGGTGATTTCACGCGCAAACAAATGTTCCACTCCTTTGCGCATCTTTTCGGCGTGCTTGAAAAACTCGCATTTCAACTCCGTCTGCCGGGCCAGCCGTGTGGCCACCGCCTCGAACAGTTCTTCGGGCGTGAAAGGCTTGGTGAGATAGTCGTCCGCGCCCGAAAGCATGCCGCGGCGGATGTCGCTCTTGTCCATGGCCGCCGTCAGAAAAATGAAGGGGATGTTCGCGATGGCGGGGATGTCGCGGATGGCGGTGAGGGTCCGGTAACCGTCCATTCCCGGCATGCGGACGTCGCAGATGATCAAATCCGGCGCGTCCTCGATCGCCATCTGGATGCCGCTCCGGCCATTCCTGGCCTCGCGCGTGACAAAACCAAAATGCTGCAGCGTCTTGACGACCGCCTGCCTCACGTCATCCACATCATCAATCACCAGCACGTTATGCATAAAATAATCAACCCGCCCGCGCTTTGTCGCGTCCGGTTGATTCATATCACGAAACGTGCCAAGACCGCGAACCGGTGCCGTGAAAAAATCCCCGCCGCCGGCATTGCCTGTTTACCCGACTTGCGTGCCTCACTGTGGGACTTCACGCGGCGGGCGTTTCCGTAATGCTCCGGAACTTTTAATATTGGATCGCACGGGAAGATGATTGTGAAATTATTTTAATCAATCCGCCCTGTACCGTTTCTGGCGGACACGAGACGAACTCCCAACAAGGTTGCGCCGTTCACGCGGAGAATACCGATGTCGTGCCGATGCGCGTCGCGCCCGCGTTGATCAGCGCGTGCGCGGTTTGCGCGTTGCGAATGTTGCCCGCGGCCTTGATGCCGAATTCCGCGCCCGCCTTTTCGCGCAACAAAGCCACGTCTGCCAATTTCACATCGGGCACATGCCAGTCGGTTGAAGTCGACACGAATTGCGCGCCAGAATCCAGCGCCAGTTCGGCGGCCAAGATGATTTCTTCGCGCGCCAGCAGGTGAGTTTCCAGCACGAGCTTCACCGGACGTTCGTCGGCGGCCTCCACGATGTCCCGCATCTCGCGCAGGACAAAACGACGGTCCCCCTCCTTGAGCCGGCCAATATTGATGACCGCCTCGATCTCGTGCGCGTCCTGGTCCACGGCAATCTCGGTCTCGTAACGCTTGGCATCCGTGTCCCCCGCCCCTGTGGGAAATCCAACCAACGCAACGATCCGCACCTCGCTTTCCTCCAACAACGTGCGGGCCAGTTCCACCCGGCAGCCGTTCACGCAAACAGCAAACCACGATTGTTCACGAGCCTCCGCGCAAAGCTTTTCGATGTCGCTGCGCGTCGCATCGGGCGCGAATAATGCGCGTTCGATGCGTTTTGCCAGCAGCAGGTCTTCTCCGGGTGCTGACATCACTTTGGCAGCAGCTCGGCCACCAGCGCCTTCTCTTCCTTGAGTTCCGCGACGGTGGCGTCGATTTTCGAGCGGCTGAAGGCATCCACTTCCAAACCTTGCACAATCTCCAGCTTCTGGCCGTTGCTGCGCATGGGGAAGGAGCAAATCAGCCCCTGCTCGATGCCGTAACTGCCGTCGGAATGCAGGCAGACGCTGTGGCAGTCCCCGGCCGCCGTGGGGTTCACGATGGAAGCCACACTGTCCACGATGGCGTTGGCGGCACTGGCCGCGCTGGAAGCGCCACGCGCCTTGATGATGGCCGCACCGCGCTGCTGCACCGATGAAATGAATTCGCCCTTGAACCATGCCTCGTCCTTGATGACCTCGGCCGCGGGCTTGCCGTTAATCTTAGCATGCGTGAAATCGGGATATTGCGTCGAGGAATGATTGCCCCAGATGGCCATGTTGCTGACGGCCGTCACTTCCACGCCCGACTTTTTGGCGAGCTGCGATTTCGCGCGGTTTTCATCCAGCCGCGTCATGGCAAACCAGCGGTCGCGCGGAACTCCCGGCGCGTTGTTCATGGCAATAAGGCAGTTCGTGTTGCAGGGATTGCCGACGACATGGATGCGGACGTCCTTGGCCGCATTCTTCTCGATGGCCCGGCCCTGGCCGATGAAAATCTTGCCGTTGATGCCCAGCAAATCCTTGCGTTCCATTCCCTGTTTGCGCGGCACGCTGCCGACCAGCAGCGCCCAGTTCACGCCGCGAAAGCCTTCGTCAAGATTGGCGGTCGGCACAATGCCCTTCAGCAGCGGGAAGGCACAGTCGTCCAGTTCCATGACCACGCCATTGAGCGCCGGCAGTACCGGCTCAATCTCGATCAAATGCAGAATCACCGGCTGGTTGGGGCCGAACATGGCGCCGGAAGCAATGCGGAAAAGGAGCGCGTAACCGATTTGTCCGGCCGCGCCCGTGACCGCCACGCGAAGGGGAGCATTGTTGTTCATATATGTAAAAGGTCATTGAATTATGCGCCGCTCCCGGAAATCTGCAAGCGCCGAGCGTTCCCATAAAATGGCTTTTTGTGCACAAAAATTGAATTGCTCCCCGCTGCTTTTTAGCGAAAGCTACCGCCATGGCTTCAGGCGGTGTCCATCCCATCTTGATGGCTGATGACGATGAAAACGACGTGTTTTTCATGGAGCGCGCCTTTGACCAGGCGAAGGTACCGAACCCCCTGCACCGGGTGAAGGATGGCGAGGAAGTGGTCGCCTATCTGAAGGGAGTCGGAACTTACACCGACCGCGAGAAATTCCCGCTGCCGCATTTCCTCCTGCTGGATTTGAAGATGCCCCGCAAAAACGGCTTTGAGGTCATCCAATGGGTGCGCCAGCAACCCGGCTTGAAACGGCTTCCCATCGTAGTGCTCACCTCCTCGCGCGAGGATCCGGACATCAATCGCGCCTATGAGCTGGGCGCGAACACGTATCTCGTCAAGCCTGTCCGGCCCGAAAACCTGGTAGAACTGGTCAAGGCCATTGCGCTTTACTGGTTTACCTTCGCCGAACAGCCCAACCTTTCCCACTAGAGCGCCTCAAGAAATAGTGTGGCCGTTCGGAGCGAGGATTTTTGAGTTTTGGCGAGGCTTTGGCGAAGGCGCATGCCCGCAGCGGCCTGTAACTGAGCCGAAACGGTGCCAAAATTCAAAAAGACCGCTCTCACCGAGCGGCTATGGTATTTCTTGAGCCGCTCTAACGCAACATTTTCTGTCCGGTTCCGACGGCGGCGGGTACCCTTCAATGAGTGAACCGTCCGACCGATCAACAGCTTTTGCGCGATTACGCCGCGCGCCGGTCTGAACCCGCCTTTGCCGAGCTCGTGCAACGGCACGTTGACCTCGTTTATTCCGCCGCGCTGCGGATGCTGCGCGATGCGCACCTGGCCGAGGATGTGACCCAGGGCGTGTTTACGGCCTTGGCGCAAAGCGCCCCGCAATTATCGGAGCATCCCGTTTTGTCCGGCTGGCTGCATCGCACGGCGCAAAATCTCGCCACCAAAATCATTCGCACCGACGCGCGCCGCCGCGCCCGGGAACAGGAGGCCGTCGCCATGACCGAAATGCTCTCCGCCGAATCCGACACGAACTGGGAAGAAATCGCGCCGCATCTTGACGCCGCGCTGGGTGAATTAAGCGAACCGGAGCGTGATGCGCTGTTACTGCGTTACTTTGAGCGCAAGTCCGCGCGGGAAATGGCCCAGACGCTCGGCGTCAGCGATGAAGCCGCGCAGAAACGCGTCAGCCGCGCGGTGGACCGGCTGCGCGAGGTGTTCGCCAAACGCGGCGTAACCGTGGGCGCGGGCGGCCTTGTGGTCGTTCTCACCGCCAATGCTGTCCAGGCCGCGCCCGCCGGATTGGCGCTCACCATTTCGAGCGCCGCCGCGCTGGCTGGAACCACCGTCACCGCTTCTACAATCGCAACTGCTACGAAAATCATTGCCATGACCACCCTGCAAAAAGCCGCCGTTACCGCCGCCCTGATCGTTGTTGCCGGAGCGGGAATGTATGAAGCGCACCAAGCTTCGCAATTGCGCCGAACCAACGAAACGCAACGGGCGGAATTGGTCCGGGAGATACAAAGATTGCAGGGTGAAAAGGATGGCCAATTGAGCCAGGTCCCCTTGCCTGCAAGTATCAGTGAAAACACGAACGGCATCTCTGATGAACTGCTGCGGTTGCGCGCTGAAGTGACCCGCTTGCGCAATGATGCCGCCACGGCTGCCGCTGAAATCAAAAGCGCGCACAACTCGGAGTCAGAACTCGCGCAGTTGATGTCCAACAATCCGCCCGTGCGGACGCTCCTGTCCACCTCCGTCACGACCGCCTCCTGGGACCAGGCAATCGTCACCGGCGGTTGGAAGACCCCCTCCGGAACGAGGGCCGTGGCCATCACAACATTCCAGCCCGCCGACAACGCGAATTCACTGATTATAAAAACAAGCATATTGGAATATCCAGAGGACACGGGGAAGACGCTCGGGCTTGACCAGTTCAATGTTGACGGCCAGTCCGCCTCAAAGGCGAATACCGTGACCCGCGATCAAGCGGCTTCCATCGTGGAGGCGGCCCAAAGAATCAATGGCGCCAATATCCTGGCCCAGCCTTCCGTCTCGCTGGAAAGCGGGCGCATGGCCGAGGTTCAGGTGGGAGACACCCGTCAGACAGCCTCGGGTGAAAAATATTCGACCGGCCCGGTGATGGATTTCATACCAACCATTTCTCCGGATGGCCAGTCGGTCCAGATGGTCATCGCCTCGCATTTGAACTATCCCATCTCAACTGCAATGCTCCAACCTGCGACGAATTAACCTCCCGTGGGGGCGATAATCAGCCGGCACCATCCCGGGTACCGTTGGGAATCAAAAATCTTTGTCGGATTTCGTCACCCGTGGTTATGTAATGGGTGAAATGCAGCCCAGGTCCGATGCCCAGCTTCTCCGCGAATACG
>DATMLG010000421.1:0-5438 GCA_035570675.1 Verrucomicrobiia bacterium
AACTCACCGAGAGCGCGGGCGAAGGCCAGGATCATCCCGCCCGCGATGCCCCGCGCCGCCAGCGGAGCGGTGATGGTAAAAAAAACGCGCACCGGTCCGGCTCCGAGCGTTTGCGCAATCTGTTCGAGCCGCGGGTTGACCTTCTCGAACGCCGTGCGTGCGGAAAGGACCAGCAGCGGAAAGGACATCACACCCAACGCAATCAACACGGCGCGCCAGGTGAAGACGATGTCCGTTCCAAACCAATCATGCACCTTGCCGCCAATCAGCCCACGACGACCCAGAATTTTCAGGAGGATAAGGCCCGTCGCCACCGGCGGCATGACCATGGGGAGCAGAACGCAGGTTTCCACGAAGGATTTGCCGCGCCATTCGCGCCGGGCCAGCAGCCAGGCGACGAGCAATCCCGGCGGCAGAATGAGCAGCGTGCTCAATGCGGAAACCCAACTGGTAAACCACGTCAACTGCCAGTCTTCAGCGCTCATGCAATTGGCTGGGCGCTACTTCAAGACAATGAATCCATTCGTCGCGAACACCGTTCCGGCGGCGTCGGAATCAAGGTATTTGAGGAATTGCGCCGCCGCCTGCGGTTGTGGGGAGTTTTTTATGATGGCCATGGGATAGCTGATTTTGGGGCCGTCGGCGAGGGGCACCTCAAAAGCAATTTTGACTTTTTTGGAAATGGCGGCGTCGGTTTTATAAACGATGCCGGCCTCGACGTTTCCGGATTCGACGGCGGCGAGCGCCGCGCGCACATTTTCTGTGGGAACGACCTTGGGCTCGACGCTGTCCCAGAGTTTTAGCTTTTGCAGATATTCCTTGGCATAAATGCCCGCCGGGACCGCCTTGGGATCGGCCAGGGCAACGCGCTTTACCGCGGGGCCGGCCAGGTCCGCGGGCGACTGGACCACGGTGCCGCCGTCGCTGGCTGTTACAATCACGAGCTGATTGGAAAGGCGGCTCTTGCGCGTTTCCGGCAAAATCAGGCCTTTCTTTTGGAGATCGTCCATCTTGGCCTCGTCGGCGGAAAAGAAAATGTCGGCGGGCGCGCCTTCCGAGATTTGGCGGGCGAGAAAGCTGGACGCGCCGAAATTGAAGACGATTTTGTCGCCGGATGATTTTTCGTAATCCGCGCCGATCTGGCGCATGGCGTCGCTTAGGCTGGCGGCCGCGTAAACGTTGATTTCAGCGGCGTGCAATACGGCGCCGGCGAACGCCATCCATACCATTAAGAAACACGCTGCACGACGTTTGATCTTCATGATTGAAATATGCAAAGCAGCCCGAGAAACACAAGTGAAGTGAAGGGTTTGCGATATCTTAAGTCAAGTATAACGGGGGAGGACGGCTTGAATCAGGCTGGTTCCCCGTGTCCTATTCGCATCATTTCGCCACGATTACAGAATCAGCTTCTGATGCCGAAGCCTAATCAACCATTCTGAGGAATGCAACAAGTATAACAGTCAGGCACGCAATCAATACCAGCTCCGCGAGGAGCCGACCACCGTCGACGACCGCCATGAAAGTCCCGCGCTCGGACTCATAAGTCCCAAAATCCGGGTCGAACAGGAAATCATGCGTGACGTGAAAAGGTGCTACTCTGCCGTCTCTAATCACAAAAGGAAAACTGGGTGCATTGGTGATGCATCTTGGGGGAAACAGGGCGCAGAGAAAACACAGGCAAACGGCGATGAGCAGAATTGTTTTCGTGCGACGCGGTAGGTTCATAAATGCGGGAACAGCGATCAGCAACGACTCACGTTACCATCCATCGGCATATTAGAACGTACGGGCGGTCAATCAAGCCAGAAAGGAGGGTTGCACCCCTATTTGATTCCATTGCGGGAGTGTTACGCGGAGCCATGAGCACAGGGTGGAAATTGCAATGCTTACATCCTCATCGGACCCACCCCCTGCCCCCTCCCATTGCGCTGTGTGGCGCAATGGGAGGGGGGAAATATTTTTCAACGGTTTACCCAGGGTGGCGCTTCGAGGACGAAGCTTACCCTGGGCTAATTTCCTCGACCCCGTTGGGGTCGTCATAATGCCGCGCTACGCGTGGAAGGCGGAAGCTCGCCCTCACCTGCCTCCTCTCCCCTGGGGAGAGGACGTCCGCATCCGGACTCGACGATGGTTTAATGAATGCTGTGGAAATTCCAGTTGACGTTTTCTAACGCGGTTCAATTAAAAGGAAGCTGGTTTAGGATTTGATGAAGGCCAGGAGTTCGTCGTTGACCTGGTGTTTGAGCGTGGTGCACATGCCGTGGGGCGCGCCCTTGAAAACCTTCAGGGTCGCATTCTTGATGATCTTGGAGGAAAGCATGGCGGAGTCGGCTATAGGCACGATCTGGTCGTCGTCACCATGAAGCACAAGGGTCGGCACGTCGAATTTCTTGAGGTCTTCGGTCAGGTCCGTCTCGGAAAATGCCTTGATGCAGAAGTAGGAGGCGGGAAAACCGGCCATCATGCCCTGGAGCCAGAAAGTCTGACGCACGCCTTCGGAAATTTTTGCGCCGGGGCGGTTGTAGCCGTAGAATGGCAGGCTCAGGTCCCTCCAGAACGCCGAACGGTCGGCAATGGTGGCGGACCGAAGCTGATCAAACACCTCGATGGGCAGGCCGCCGGGATTGGAGGCGCTTTTCAGCATCACGGGCGGTATCGCGCCGATCAAGACCGCCTTGGCCACGCGTTTCGTGCCATGACGGCCGATGTAACGGGCGACCTCGCCGCCGCCGGTGGAATGGCCGACGTGGATGGCGTTCTTGAGGTCGACCTTTTCGACGAGTTCGGCCAAATCGTCGGCGTAGGTGTCGAGGTCGTTGCCGGACCAGGGCTGGCTGGAACGGCCGTGACCGCGGCGGTCGTGGGCGATGCAGCGATAGCCGCGCGAGGCCAGAAAAAACATCTGGTCCTCGAAGGCGTCCGCATTCAGCGGCCAGCCGTGGCTGAAGACGACGGGCTGGCCGGTGCCCCAGTCGTTATAATAGATCTGCGTACCGTCCTTGGTGGTGATGGTGCTCATGTGCTTTCGTCCTTTGGGTTAATGGTTTTTTTATTTTGTTTACAAGTATGATTCAAAGCCCTATTGCCCGGAGCCTGCTGAATGTTCGTCGGGCGGCCGCGCATGCCGGTCCGAACCGGCGCAATGTGACGCAAGAGCGGTAAATTGGCAAGGCAGGCAAGGCCTGTCCTCAATGTGAGGGACGGGAATGGGGGAAACGATGAACCACCAAGGCACGGAGGCACCAAGGGAACTGGATAATTTAGAAGGAAGGCATGAAACGAGGAGGCCAGGAGGGAAATTTTGGCCACCGACCTGCCGCGACGGGCGCGAGCACGGCGGGCGGCATAGATTTCACAGAAAGGATGGATATTTTATTGAGAGCGTTTGACAGGAACCAGGGTTGTGCTAAAGTTGACGCGCGGTGCTTGGAACGGTTGCGGGTCAGGACAGAAAGAGGAGGCACGAAAGCAATGACATTATGAATCGGATACAATCGTTTGGCCAAAGAGGCCGGGATATTTTCCGGCCAAACGCGGAGCAATGCTCCGCGCTCCCAATGCGTCTGCTTGTGCTCGCCCGCGTTGGGGATCTCAACGCCCGGAAGGCGCCGGATTTTTGGTGTTGGTGCAAGTTACTGATTTCTCGCCGGTTAGGACCATTTTTCGTGTTTTTCACCCCATTTCTCAGCCACAAGGGTTTGATTTCTCGCCGGTTACAGGAAATACCCCGGAAAAAATATCGTGGAGCAAAGAAGACAAAATGCAAAATCACCTCAACCCCCGGTTTCATTGGGAAAGCGGCAGGCGATGAATTCGGGGGTTCTGAAATATTTCACAGCCGAAGACCAATCAAGAAGCAAAATTCAAAAATGAAAAATCAAAGAAGAGTCAGAGACTCGTCACCTCGTCTCCCACCATTTCAACGGGCAGCTTGCGACGGTCATGCAGCGCCATCACCATGTTTCCGGGAACGGTCAGAATCCGACGCCTGCTGACGGGTAACGACGCATATCGACGCATAATTTTTTTTGATGAGTGATTTTGAACCGGTGCGATGCGGGATTGAAATGGCCGGGCTTATCAAGCATGTTACCGCCCATGGATCAAGAACTGGATGAATTGATGGTGTGCCGGCTCGCCGAATCGCGCAAGGCGGTGGAACCATGTTCGATCGTGATTTTCGGCGCGAGCGGGGATTTGACGGCGCGGAAGCTGATCCCGGCGCTGTATCATTTGCACAAGGACAAGCAGATGCCGTCGGATTTCCGCGTCATCGGTTTTGCGCGGCGGGAAAAATCGGATGACTCTTTCCGGACGGAGTTGCGCGCGGAACTGGACAAGTTTTCGCGCACGAAACCGGTGGATGACAAGGTCTGGCAGGATTTTGCGTCGAAATTGTTTTACTGCATGGGCGAATTCTCGGATGCGGCGGCTTACTTAAAATTGGAGAAACAGCTTTCGTCCTTCGGCAACCCGCAACTGCGGCATAATTTGCTGTTCTATCTGGCAACGTCGCCCAGCCAGTTCGGCGAAGTGGCGGAAAAACTGAACGCGGCGGGGGTGTTGCACAAGGGCAATTCCAAGGGCTGGCAGCGGATCGTGGTGGAAAAGCCGTTCGGACATGACCTGGCGTCGGCACAGCAGTTGAACAGCGAGCTGACGCGCTTTGCGCACGAGCAGCAGGTGTTCCGGATCGACCATTACCTGGGCAAGGAAACGGTGCAGAACATCCTGATGTTCCGGTTTTCAAACTCCATTTTCGAGCGCCTGTGGAACCGGGATTCGGTTGACCACGTACAAATCACCGTGAGTGAAAGCCTCGGGGTGGGTTCGCGCGGGGGATATTACGAGGAAGCGGGGGCGTTGCGGGACATGGTGCAGAACCATCTGTTGCAGGTGACATCGCTGGTGGCCATGGAGCCGCCGGTGTCGCTGGATGCGGAACCGATTCGCGACGAAAAAGTGAAGCTGCTGAAGTCGATCCGTCCGTTGACGGAGGAAGCCGTGGCCAAGCAGGTGGTGCGCGGGCAATATTTCGCCGGCACGGTGGACGGAAAACTGGTGCAGGGCTACCGGCAGGAGGTCAAGGTGAAGCCGGATTCAAACGTGGAAACCTTCGCGGCGTTGAAGCTGTTCATCGACAACTGGCGCTGGGCCGGGGTACCGTTTTATTTGCGGACGGGAAAGTACCTGCCGTTCAGCGCGAGCGAGGTGCGAATACAGTTCCGGCCGACGCCCAACGTGCTGTTTGCCGCGATGTGCGGGGACAAACTGGATCCGAACGCCATCACGCTGCGCCTGCAGCCCAATGAGGGAATTTCGCTGCGGTTCAACGGCAAGGTGCCGGGCACGAGCACAAGTGTCAGGCCGGTGCGGATGTCGTTCAGTTATGACAGCGAATTCGGCGCCTACACGCCCGAGGCCTACGAACGGCT
>DATMLG010000422.1:0-4792 GCA_035570675.1 Verrucomicrobiia bacterium
TCCGACCGCGCCGCCGACAGCACCAATTCCATCTCCGGCGTTGTCCACCGTTATGGCCGACTTCAGGTCAAGGGCAGCCAATTGTGCGATCAATCCGGCCAGTCGGTTCAACTCCGCGGCATGAGCACCCACGACCTGAAACTCTTCCCCTTCGCCACCAACACCCTCGGCAATCTCGTGGATGACTGGCATGTCTCCGTCGTCCGCGCCGCCATGTACACCGACAGCTTCGGCTCCAGTTACATCCGCGAACCCGCCGTCAAACAAACCGTCAAACTCATCGTGGACTCCGCGCTCCGCAGCGACATCTACGTCATCATTGACTGGCACATTCTCTCGGACGGCAACCCCAACCAATACAAGCAGCAGGCGAAGGAATTCTTCGAGGAAATGGCCGCCGCCTACCACGGTCATCCCAACATCATTTACGAAATCTGCAACGAACCCAACGGCACCAACGTCACCTGGCCGGAAATCAAATCTTACGCCCAGTTCATCATCCCCGCCATCCGCGCGATTGATCCCGACGGCGTCGTCATCGTCGGCACCGACACCTGGAGCCAGGGCGTGCGCGCCGCCGCGGATTCGCCCCTCGGCTTCCCGAACGTCATGTATGCGCTCCACTTTTACGCCGGTTCCCACCGCGACGCCTTGCGCGACAATGCCGATTACGCGCTGTCCAAGGGACTGCCAATCTTCGTCACCGAATGGGGCCTGACTGATTATTCTGGAAAAGGCGCTCTTTACTTTGACGAAGGCGAAAAATGGATTGGCTGGATGAATCAGCATAAAATCAGTTGGGCCAACTGGTCCTTCAGCCCCGCGAACGAAGGCAGCGCCGCCCTCAATCCCACCGCGAACATCAGCGGCCCCTGGACGGATTCCGACCTCAGCCCCTCCGGCAAATGGGTCAAATCAAAAATCCAGGCAGATTGACATTCGCTGAAACGCCTTATTCAGACTGCGCTGCGATTGCAAAGATACGCAGGAGTGATGAGAGTTTATCAGCAATAGCCGCCCCAGGCAGCCGGGGATTAAAAGTACAAAACACCCCACTGTCATCACCAAGTGCGATTTCAGCCCGCGCAATAGCTCCGCTAGAATTCAAGTAAGCCACCGAAATTCGTGTGAACTCTTGCTCGAATCGGCCAACCGAAGAAAGTTGGCTTGCTCGGAACGCTGGCCAATCGGTCTTCTTCAGGGAGCGCAAATCACAAGGCTTCTCTGAAAAACAGGAAAGTGCTTTCTTAACTGCTTCCCCAAGATCATTGGCAGAATGTCCTACGGGAAGCAGGGAAGCGGGATCTTGCTCGTAGCCAATGCCATCTTGGTTTACATGCATCGGTGCGACGACGGCTGTCCCATTGCTCATATTGAAGTAAACATTCGCGCAAGGATGCATAAACCTGATCTTAAAATCGCAAGCGGTCCATATTTGCCACAACATACGCCTAATAGATCGCCTTTTAAACACAAAATCCCGTTCGTTCGGACGCCATCAACTGTCTTTTTACTTCTTCCTTGCGTCTTCGTGTCCCGCTCTCCGCGTCTTTGCGCCTTTGCACCTTCGCGTTAAATCCACCGCGAAATCAGTAATGTGGCCATGGTCTGCTAATCCTCCTCATCCATCATTCCCATCGCCGGGCCGCCGCCAAGGTAACGTGAACCAAAACGGTCTGAAACGTTCTCAGCTCCGGGCGCAAGGTTCTTGCGAAACCTGCGAATCTCCTGCCCCAAAAACTTCCGGCCGAAAATCCCATCGTTCAAAATGCGGGCGACCTCACGAAAACCATTCTTCTCAAGGATTCGGGCGGAAGCGGGATTCATGACGAAGCACGCGCTGAACAGCACCCTCAGGTGCAACTTTTCCCGGGCGTGGTCAATGGCCTGGCGCGCCGCTTCCGTGCCGATGCCGCGACCCTGATGATCCCCGGCTATCCAATAGTCCAGTTCTGCGGAGCCCTTCTCCCAATCTATTGCGTTCAGCGACATCACGCCGCAAAAGCATTCCCCGGACAAAACCATGAAAACAGCATTCTTCTTTTCCGACGTCGATTTCAGCGTCTGCTCCATCCATTTTACGGCGCCGTCCTGCGGATAGGGGTGCGGAATGTTGCACGTGGCGCTCACTCGCAAATCCGAGGCATGTCGCTGAATCTCCGCCACAAATCGGGAATTGGGAGCAAGCAACGTTATCATATTAACGATTTGTTGGGTATGGGCCGGTCATAAAACAGCCGCGCCAGATAATGCCCGCTCTCTTCCTGGGCCAGCATCTCTGCGGACCAACCTTGCTTCCTTGCAAGATGACATAACCCGTCAAAATCTACGTGAAGCCAGTTGAACGGTTCGCCGCGTTGGCCGCGATATTCCATCCAGAGGCGCATCTGTCCCACGGGCCGCCCATTGCGGAGATTCGCCTCCTGATAGGCCAAATGAGCCGGGTTGACGGTGCGCCGCACATCGAGCGAGTCACAAAGAATCTGCCCGCCGGGAGAAAGCAGATGCTGCGCGTGCTCGAAAAAGGCTTTCGCGCCCGCCACCTTGCCCACCAGGCCAAATCCGTTCATCAGCATGAGCAGGGTGTCGAACTGTCGGCCGGTGAGGGCAAAAATATCTTTTGCCAGAGGTTCTTTGACGCCACGTTCCGACATGATGGCGGCCAGCTCCGGCTCAGCTTCAATCGCCGTGACCAGGCATCCCTGCTCCTGAAGAAAGAGTGCATGGCGTCCGACCCCCGCTCCCACATCAACAACTCTGCCGCTCGAGCGGCGCAGGGCCAGTTGTTCCAGCGGATTAAATGTCGGCCCGGCGAAAAAGGGTGCCACCGGCACAACCTGAGAAAAGCCGTCGTCCCGGCGCATGGTATAGGCGGTCTCCGTCTTTCCATGCCAGTAGTCGAGCATGGCTTGCGCATACGGGCTTTGGCTAGTCCTCCTCATCCACCATCCCCATGGCCGGCCTTCGTCTTCAAGGATTGCTCAATCGGAAAAACAAATTCCCGGAGGGCGCGGTGAGGTTCAGATAATTTGTGCCGTTGGAGGTCGTCACGCCGCTGCTGGCTGACCAGCCGGCGGGCGACGTGAGACCATGATTCTGCTGCAAAGTCCAGCCGGAGACATTCTGCCAATAGACCGTGACCATGTTGCCCGAGCCGCTGATGTGCAGCGTCGGCGCACCGGGCGTCGGCGCCACCGAAAAGAGCGCCCAAAAACCGCCCGTCAGGGCGTAGTTCCCGCCGGTCATCGGCCCGCCCGCGTCATGCTGGCCGATGGTGCCGCTGACGGAATAAGGTCCGCCAGTGCTGGTGCCGCCGCCCCCGGCGACCTTGTACCAGTCAATCGCATAGTTTTGGCCATGAATGGCCGAAAGCGGCATGACCAGGATTGAGAACACGGCCAGCGTAATCCCGGCCGCGAATGGCTTTTGTTTTTTCATGGTCTTATTCCTTTCGGATTGCACGAGGTTCAAATGCACCATCTGGCAACAATTATCGTGGACCGATTGCTATAAAATGTATGGGCGCGTCATTGGCCGCTCCAGTGTTATTGAACGTCTTGAAATTGACGTAAGAAGACGTCGCGCCGGCGGTCGTCGCAAAAATCGGCGCAGACCCGCCGGAGTCCGCCGTCGCTGTCACGGCGGGGGCGGCCCCGTTGAAGGCCTGGGTGAACGTGACAGTATAATACCCGCTGCTAGGATGGGATACCGTGAAGCCAGTCCCGACAATGATGCCGCCGGCGGCGGTGATGACCCCCCGAATAATTCGCAGGTCTTCCTGGGCTCCCGGCGCCAGATATTGCCCCGAGCTCCCCAGCGCAATGTCGCCGCGCACGTCCAACCTGGCGGTGGGCGCGGTGGTTCCGATGCCCAGGTTGCCAAAGCTGTTGAGAGTAGCCAATTCGGTTCCCCCCGGCGCAGACATGAAGGAGAAACGGCCGCCTTCGGCGCTGAGATTGAACATCAATTGATTGCCATTCGCCCCAAGGCCTATGCCGCCGGAACCGCCGAACAACGCCAACTTGCTGTTGGCGGAATCATTTCCCAGATCAAGCCGCGCGCTGGGTGTGGCAGTTCCTATCCCGACTTGCTGCAAGGCATTCCAGGACAAGGCGACGATCTGCTGGCTGTTGGACGAGGTTCCCAGCGCGCCGCCGGAGGTTCCGAACAATACCGGGCCGTTCGGTGTTTGGCTGCCGAACGTTTTACCCGCCCCATACCAGCCCAGTCCGTTGTTTTGGTCGTTGCCGCTCCGCAGCCAGAGATTCGCGTCACTCAGTCTCAAGTCGCCCCCGGCCGTCAGTTCTCCGGAGACATTGACACCGCCATTGACCTGGATGCTGCCATTGAAGGTGTTGTCCGAATCGAGCCACGCGACGGGCGCGGAAGAGACCTTTCGCAGTACCAGCGCGTCCAGCGCCGTCGAGCCGGGGGCAAGAGCGACCACATTGTCCAAACCCGGCGGAACCATGGACTGGCCATCCTCCCCAAAGGTGCTGGGATCATTGGTTTCTCCACCTCCCCAGGCAACCACCGTCCCGTTGCTGAGCAACGCGAGACAGTTCACCAAACCCGCCGAAATGGCCACCACGTTGCTCAATCCTAGAGGCACAATAGACTGGCCATAATCAACATTGTCATCCGGATCATTGGTCAGTCCCGCGCCCCAGGCGACCACCGTCCCATCCATTTTCAGCGCCAGAGTGTGATATCCGCCCGCCGAGATCGCAATGACATTGTTCAAGCCCGCCGGAACATTCGTCTGGCCGTATTGGTTGCCGCCCCAGGCAAT
>DATMLG010000423.1:0-2696 GCA_035570675.1 Verrucomicrobiia bacterium
CCGTGATGGCCATTCCCGCGCTGCCGGCCAAACGTACCTTCGGCCCGGTTCGCGTGCCTGAGGGCCAATACTTCATGATGGGCGACAACCGCGATAATAGTTTTGATTCCCGTTATTTCGGGACCGTTGCGCGGAAAGAAATTGTGGGTAAAGCGACGGACGTCATTTATTCCATCAACAAAAGCGATTACTGGCTCCCGCGTTCACACCGGTTCCTTAAACCACTGGATGCGAAAGACTGAAAATCCAGTTAGACTCCAGTTCCAAAAATCACTGTGCGGCGACAGCCGCGGTGTGCAACGCATCCTTAATGATGAGGCCGTAGTGCGTGGGGGTGTAATCCCAATCCCGGACCAATATCGGACGCGCAGAGGGATGCAGGCACCAGGCAATCCATGACAAATCGTTTTGGTTGGCAAACTCCACTACCTTGCCCGCGTAATTGGTCGTGCTGCTCCCAAACTCGCCCACGATGACGGGATATTTCGCACTGACCGGGACGATTAAACGGTCCCAGTCCTGTGACTTCGTGGTGCCGTGTGTATACCAGGTCTTCATGGGATAAATGTGCGTACTATACGCCACGCCGTTGCCCTTGGGGTCGTCCAGCGCGTAGCCGTCCGCTACTCCCCGCAGGTCATACGCCCAGTCAAGGCCGCCGGCCACGATGACATTTCGGGCACCCTGGTCGCGGCAGACCTCGAGTAATTTTTGCATGCCGGGCGTATGGTAGCGAAGCGTTTGGCCGTCATTTGCTTTGCTGGTCTCATCAACCACCATCCCGCCATTTCGCCACACGTCCCACGAAATATCATGTGGCTCGTTGTAGAGATCAAAAAGCACGGCGGGATTGTTCGCATACGCGGCGGAAACTTCTTTCCAAAAAGGAACGCTGTTGTCGTCCGGCATGTAATGCTGGCCGATATGTTCGCCCCAGTCGCCGCCGTCCGACCAGTGCAGGTCCAGGATGACATAACACTTTTTAGCCGCAGCATTACCAACGAAATTGCTGACCGTCTGACGGTAGTACGCGCCGCCATCCTGTTTTTCCGGCGTGTGGCCAAACCAACGGTCCTGGGAAAGCGGCAGCCGGATGATATTCGCGCCCCAGTCTGAGGCCACATTTACGCTGTTGGAAAGATGGTCGCCCTGGCTCCATTCCAGGCTCGGAATATTGACGCCATGCAAGCGCACTTCCGCGCCGGCCATCGTCGTCAAATGATTGCCTGTTACTTTTAGCGCCGGCAAGCCCGGCTCTTCCGCGCAAAATCCGACGATAGGCAACAGGCAGCCAATGAACAATCCTGCCATTGGGACAATTCTGCGATAAATGACGGAAGACAGGTTCATAGCCTAATAAAAATGCCAAGGTAACTGTCTGTAAAGTCACGATTTTTCGTGACACACATCGCACGCCCTCCCTCCGACGCGCCTAAGCAGGCTGGGCAACCTTATGTTCCTGCGGCTCGGGTTCAACCCATTTGTTATGCTCGCGAATCAAGTCCACCAGCCGCTCGACGGCTTCGCCTTCGGGAATGTTGAATTTAATGGGTGTCTTGCCGACGTAGAGATTGATCTTGCCCGGCGCGCCGCCCACATAGCCGAAATCCGCATCGGCCATTTCGCCTGGACCGTTCACGATGCAACCCATGATGGCGATCTTGACACCCTTGAGATGCTCCGTGCGCGCCTTGATACGGGCCGTGACGGTTTGCAGGTTGAAAAGCGTGCGCCCGCAACTCGGGCAGGCGACGTAATCAGTCTTAAAGGAACGGCAACCTGCCGCCTGTAAAATATTGTAAGCCAATCGCAATGATTGCCCGCCGCCGGATTCACCGCGAACCAAAATGGCATCGCCAATGCCGTCTGCCAGCAACGAGCCGATAACGACCGCCGCACGCAGCAGGGCGATTTTCGGTTCGAGCGGCACCGGCTCAAATGCGATGCAATCCTTCAGCAAAATTGGATTGTTGCGGCCCAGACGTTTCAATTTAGCGGCCAGCAAACGAAACGCGGCGATGGCCGGCAACTTCACGCCATCCTTAACCGTAACCAGTTGCGTGTCGCAGTTGATTTGGAAATCCTGCGTTGGGTCGATTTCCGCGATATTTAAATCTTCGTAAACCGCCTCCGGCTTTACGTCATCCTTGGGCCGGATTTTATGGGCGACTTTGTCCCACGTCCCCCGTGTGACGACAACACGGATGAGCTGTTCGCCGCCGCAACGAGTCGTATCGTTCAATTCAATGTCCGGCGTTTCGCGACGCTCAAAATGAAACGGATCAAATGGCCAGGCTGTGTCAACCGAACCTGGATCCGTAGTCGTCAGTAGCGGAATCTGCGCCAGCAAATCCGTGCAGACTTCGATCTCACGCGGGGAATCCTCCGTGAGTGAAACACGGATGGTATCACCCAGGCCGTCGCAAAGCAGCGAGCCGATGCCGATGGCGCTCTTGATACGTCCGTCCTCGCCTTCGCCCGCTTCGGTCACACCCAGATGGATCGGATAATTCCAATCGGGTCCGAGCTCATCCAATCGCGCCACCAGCAGGCGGTAGCACTCGATCATCACCTTGGGATTGGACGACTTCATCGAAAACTTAAAGTTATGGAAATCGTGCTTGCGGCAGATGCGCGCAAATTCCAGCGCGCTCTCCACCATGCCGAGCGGCGTGTCGCCAAAACGGTTCATGATG
>DATMLG010000424.1:0-13191 GCA_035570675.1 Verrucomicrobiia bacterium
GACTTCCCCTCTTCGCCAATCTCGCCCTCCTCGCCTGCATCGCCAGTGGCGTCGCTTTCCTGCTGCCACCGCCCCAATCGCCCGGCGCAATCTGGGCCACCGCGCTTTTTCCCTTGCTCGCCCTCGCCGCCACCCTGCTCGCGCTGGCCCGGACGCTTCCCGCCCAGAACGTCCTCGCCGTCGCCGTCATCATTGCCCTCCTGTCCGGCATCGTCGAAATCATCAACGTCAAAACCGGCGTCCCTTTCGGCGCCCGCACCTTTACCGACGATCTCGGCCCGCAGATTCTCGGCCTGCCCTGGCCGTTGCCCTTCCTCTCGACCGCCGCCCTCCTCAGCTCCCGCGGCGTCGCCCGCCTCATCCTCCGCCCCTGGCGCAAAACCGCCAAATACGGCCTGTGGGTCATTGGCCTCGCCGCCCTCCTCACCGTCATCTTTGATTTCAACCTCGAACCTTTCGCCAGCGCCGCCAACTCCTGGTGGATCTGGCGCATGCCCAAATCCGTCCCCGCCTGGCAAACCGCGCCCTGGGTCAACTTCCTTGGCCTCGCCATGACCACCCTCCTCATCCTCGCCTTCACCACGCCCTGGCTTATCAATAAAAGCCGCACCCGCTCCGGACCGCTCGATTACCATCCCCTCCTCCTTTGGCTGCTCCTCAACCTTCTGCCTGCCGCCGGCGACGCGACGCATCATCTTTGGCTCCCCGCCGCCCTGGCCGTGGTTCTCTCCATCCTCGCCACCACCTTCGCCCTCCGCGGCGCCAGGTGGTAGTCTTTCCCAATTACTTGGCGGCTGCCGGCCGCTGATACGCGATCAAAAACAATCTGCGAAACGGAAAAATCACCCGTCCATCCTTGCGAACCGGATAGGCCTGCCGGATGTGCTCCAGATATTCCGCGAGAAACCCGGCCTTCAATTCATCCTTGGCCAGCGCGTCCAGAAATGGCCGCAATCCCGTCCCCTTGTACCATTCCACAATGCCCGCGGCATCTTCCATGACATGCAGATATTCCGTCTCCCAGAAATCCACCGCGCCGGCAATAGGCGCGAGGATGTCATAATACGCTGCCAAATTATGCACATGCCATTCCCGGATGCCACCCGCCGGAAAATGCCCGCGCCACGCCCGGGACGCCGCCATCTCCCGCATGATCGTATGCGCCCGGGCGTCGTAATTGCCCGGCATTTGAATCGCCAACGCGCCGCCCGCGGCCACGTGGCTCAACAGCCTGAGAAACAGCGCCGCGTGATTATCCACCCATTGCAGCGCGGCATTACTGAATACAACGTCGTAAGTCTCGGAATTTTTTTCCGCCCAGGCGGCAATGTCGCCGGTCTGCCAGTCAATTTGTGGATACGACTTCCGGGCGGCGGCAATCATGTCCGGCGAACTGTCCAGCCCCGTCAATTCACATTTCGGCCAGCGTTCCGCCAAGACGGCAGTGCTGTTGCCCGGCCCGCAGCCCAAATCAACCACCCGGCCGGGAGTCTCGACGCCGATGCGCGCCGCCAGTTCCCGGCATGGCCGCGTGCGTTGGTCATTGAACTGAAGATATTGTTTGGCATCCCATGTAGGCATGATGGCGAATTGTAACGCGTCCCTTTTAAAAAACAATTCCTCCTCCGCCTGCTCACCTCGCTGCCGCCGCGCCCTTCAGCCGTTCATCCAGCCACGCCTCCGTTTTCTGCCACATCTCCGGCGTATAAAGATGCCCCTGACCGGCATACACGATGCTCTCGAAATCGCTCTCCCGCCCATACAACCCATACACCGGACGCACCGCCGCTTCGATGGCATGTATCCCGTCCACCGGTGAAGTCTTGTCCGAATCGCCGTCCAGAAACAAGACCGGCCGCGGCGCAATCAATGACACAATCGCCTCCGTGTCGAAATGGTTCAGCACGTTCGGCACAAAATAATAAAAACTGTGCGCGTGCAGATAGCCCCGTTCGATGATGTTTTGATATCGTGTCAGGCAGCACACCGGCACGCCCGTCTTGAGACGTTCATCCAGCGCCATCAACCACCACGCCCGCGTCGCTCCCATGCTCATGCCCATCACGCCAATTCGATCCGCGTCCACCTCCGGCCGCGACGCCAGGTAATCCAGCGCCATCAAATCATCGCGCAAAATCATCCCCCAAAGCGTCCGCCCCACCCACAAATTGAATTTGCATGCCGAGGCCTCGCCGTCCGAACCTTTCTCCGACGGCCCATCCGGCCCGCGCCCGTTTCGTTCGCCAAAGCAGTACGTGTCAATTGCCAGCACCACAAAACCCCGCCTTGCCAGCGCCGGTCCCGGCGCTTCCGGCGTATGCCGCGCCTGGAACAACTCCTCCTTGCCAATCTCATATTCGCCGCCGTGCCAGTGACAGTAAAGCACCGCCGGCGCTTTGTTCGTGAATCCCTTCGGCAAAATAATATAGCCGGGCACCGTTGCTCCCGCTTCGTTATCAAACTGAAACTTCTCCACCACATAATCCCCACGATCCTCGCGCGAAAGGATTTCTACCTTCGGCAATTTTGGCCGCGGTGGCAATTTGCCCAATAATTCCCACAACTGCGCACGGATCTTCACGCGCTCCTGTTCCCAAGCATCCTTCGACGCCGGCGCCGCAAATGCCGGCGCCAGCTCGGCTGTCGCCAGCCAGCGTTGCGCTTCAGTTTGATTCGTTTGCGCCACCATCGCCCCCGGGATCAGCAACAACAGCGACGGCAGGAGGAAGACTTTGAATCGGTGCATGATGACACGGTAATCCTGTTGAACTCAGAGTGTCACTTCATAACAGATGTGTCAACGACACCACAACCGCACTCACGCCCAATACTTGTAGTCTATCGCCGGGAAAATATTGTCCAATGATTCCACCCAGCCCAGCCATGCCTCGTCCACCCGCGTCGTCGTCAACTGTTCGTGCAACGCGATGAACCGCAGCAGATGGTCCTTCACGCGTTTGCGCGCGTAATCGGGGCTGGTGCCGGTGCGCAGGATGAACGGCCAGTCGCTCGATTGCGCCAGCAGCAGCTCGCGCCCGGCCTGCTTGAGCGCGCGCAGCTTCAGGCCCGTCGCGTTCGGGAACTGCCGCGCCATCTTCGTCATCCGTTCCTGCGCAATGTGCAGATGCGGTACGATCCATTCGTTCGTCTCATTCAACCACACGTTCCAGTAACCCTCCGAACCCCAGCTCGATGCGCTCGGCTTCGCAATCTGCTGCGTCGGATGCCGTCCCAGGTATTCGTGCGGCGTGATCAGGGTGAACACTTTCTGATCATAAACCGCCTTGCGCACAAAATAATCCAGGAACTCCGGCCCCTCGTACCACCAATGCCCGAACAGCTCGGCGTCGTACGGCGAAACAATCAGCGGCGGCCGGTCCATGATGGTCGCCAGGTGCTTGATCTGCCCCATGCGCGCGCCCAAAAAATGTCCCGCGTGCTCGTCCGCCATCTTCACCGCCGCCTCGCGGTTGTAGATTTCCTTCTCGGGCGCATCGCCGGTGATTTTATGGTACTTGATGCCCGTAAACCCGCGCGCCTTTTCATCGGGCAGATGCGGCTTCACATAATCGAAATCCAGGTCGAACCCGATGTCGCGGTAGAAATCGCGGTAGTTCAAATCGCCCGGATAGCCCTCGTGCTTGCTCCAGACCTGCCGCGCGGAATCCAGGTCGCGGCCAAACACGGCGATGCAGTTCGGCGTGAAGATTGGGGCAAACACGCCATAACGCGGCCGCGGGCGCGCATGCAAAATGCCGTGCGTGTCTATGATGAACCAGCGAATGTTCGCCTCCTGCAAAAAATTCTCCACCCCCGGCACATACGCGCATTCTGGCAGCCATATGCCGCGCGGATCGCACCCAAAGCACGCCCGGTAATGGTCCCGCGCCACGAGTATTTGCGCCCGGACGGATGGTGGATGGCTGGCCAGCAGCGGCAGCAAAGCGTGTGTCGCCGCGCACGTGATGATTTCCAGCTTGCCCTGTTCCTGAAATTTTCGGAACGCCCCCACCAGGTTGCGGCCGTACGCCAGCCATGTTTCCCGCGTCTTGGTGAAGCGGTTGTGATACATCCACGCCAGCGGCGAATACGCCTTGTCCCAGTGCGTGCGATGAATTTCCTTTTCCGCCAGCGCGATCAATCCCTCCAAATGCCGCTGATACCGGTCCTGCAAAAGCGGATCCAGCAGCATCGAGCACAGCGTCGGCGAAAGCGTCAGCGTCATGCGCGTCTCCATGCCGTCGCGCAGCCAGCCGTCCATCGTTTGAATCAGCGGGATGTAAGTTTCCGTGATGGCTTCGAACAGCCAGTTCTCCTCCAAAAACCGTTCATGCTCCGGATGCCGGACAAACGGAAGGTGCGCGTGGAGCACGAGTGAGAGGTAGCCTTGCATTCGGAGAAAGTCGTTTCGTCAAATCGTCATCGCGCGCCCGGATTCATCAGTGCCGCCCCGCGTCCCGACGACCGCACCCCGGCCGTTGGCCGTCATTCTTCCAGCCAGTCTTCAATGCGCCGGGCCAGCGCGGAAGTTTTTATCAGGATTACGAGCCCTATCACAAGCGGAATGGACAAATAAACGCAATGCCACATGTCCGGTTTGGTTTGTTCATGCTGGCATTTGAACCAATAAAGCCCCACGTCCATCACCCCAACCAGCATGAAACCTCCCGCCACCAGGCGCACCAGCGCCTTGGCCTTCTTCGCATAGGCATCCTCCCCGTGATTGCCGCCGGACGTCCCGGGTCCGTCCTCCGGCGTTGGTGGTTCCTGGTCCCGAACCATGCAAACTCAGGCGACGTGGGCCACCAGCGGGGGCTTGAGCCGCGGATCCTGCGGATGCACCCCAACGTCCCCGCGGTATTCCGTGCTGCGCCCAAACTTCAACTCCGCCGCGCGCCCATCGGTCTTGTCCGACGATACCGCCACCGCCGGCAATTCATATTGGCCATCCGGCAATGCGAACCGGTAGCTGAACGTCCCGTCGGACCGCAGCTTGATGACCCGCCCGCCAATCGTCACCGTCGCGTCCGGTTCCGTCGCGCCATAAATAATCAGCTCCGCATTGACAATGAACCAAAAGCTCTTGCGCCGTTCCTGCGCCCCAAACGGGCTGGATACGCTAGAAAAACTGGAAATACCGCCGACCGGGGATGTCGGCACCGCGAACTGCGACGCGCCCATCGAGGAAATTTCCTGCTGCAACCGCCGCCGGATCAACTCGGTGATTTCCAGCGAACCCATCCACACCCGCCGCACGCGATCCATGCTGATGATCGACGCCAGGGCGAGTTCCTGTTCCGGCGTCCAATTGGCAAGCTGTTCCTCCGTGACATGATGCCCGCTCGCGCGCAATTGCGCCAGCACCTCCGCCAGCGGAATGCTCTCCTTCACCGCCATCTTCGCCAGCTCAATCAACCGCGAGAACGGCACGTCAATCGGTATCGTCGCAAACTGCGCCGATGTGTCCTCGGACATCGTGTCCGGCGGCGTGAGCGTTGCGCCGGAAGTGGAGATGCCCGTCCATCGGCCGCCCGCCTTGTAGTAACCCAGTTCCGCCACGTATTTCGCGCCTGCGTCCGCCACGTGCACAAACCAATGCGTGGATTCCGGATGCACATGCACCTGTGCAAACGGATGGTTGCCCACCTCGTCCACAAAAATCCGCAGCACCAGGTGTTTGTCAGACGAAAGTCCGTTGTATTTTTTCTGCTGCTCGCGGGTCAGGTCCCAATGCGCGTAAAGCCAGTGCGGGTCGCGCGCCGTCAAAAGCAGTTGTCGCGTGCCGTAGGCTTCCGGCAGTTCGCCCGAGCTTTCCACGCGGTCCAAATGTTCCGGCGCGGCTGACGGCCCCAGCGCGTAACGCTGTCCCGGTCCGCTCGCCGCCGGCGTGGATGACTTGTCACCTTCCAGCAAAATCGAGGGAATGGGCGGCGCTTCCTTTTTCGCGGCGGGTTTTCTTGCGGGCTTCGGCAGGACGGCTTCCTCTTCGGCGGCGATTTTGGCGGCGGCGCTCTTCTTGGCTGCGGCAGCGGTCTTGCCTTTGCCGAATTTCGCGGCCATGGCCGCGCCTTGTTTGTGGATGGAATCGGAGACTTTTTTGACAGCCCTTTTCAGGCTGGTTTTGTCGGATTTCATAAACGCCTTCCGGGGTCAGGTGGCAGGTTCATACAACTCAGTTAAGCCACAATACCGTTTTGACTTCCGCGGTGCAACGGCAAATTAAATCTGAATTTTGCGCGCCATTTCCGGGCCGTTTCCCGATTTTGCGGTTGAACCTCCGGAAAATTTGGGATTCGGCTGACACGAAGGCGGAGCGCCTGAATGCGCAAACCCATCATCCTCATGCACCGCCTCCTCAAAAATGATAATTTCCGATTGGCCAATCAACACCGTTGCCTTATGTATGGCGCCGAATGAAAACAATCTTCCGCGGGATCGCCGTCCTCACCCTGGCCTGGTTCTGCGTTTTCCATGCCCGCGCCCAGGACACGGCGCCGCCATTTCATGTCGTCGCCTTCTACACCGGCAAAAACGATCTCGCCCACATCAGTTTTGTCCACGAGGCCAACCGATGGTTTCCGCAGATCGCCGCGCAATACGGCTTCACCTACGAAGCGACCGACCAGTGGACCAACCTGAACACGGCGTTCCTGTCCCGCTATCAGGTCGTGCTGTTCCTCGACACCCGCCCTGATGACCCCGCTCAACGCGAAGCCTTCGAGCAATACATGAAGAACGGCGGCGGGTGGATGGGATTTCACTTTGCCGGATTCGCCCTGACGCCGTCCGACTATCCCCAAAACTGGAATTGGTACCACGAAACCTTCCTCGGCGCCGGCTCCTACGTGGGCAACACCTGGCGGCCGACTTCCGCCGTCCTGCGCGTCGAAAGCCGTGATCACCCTGCCACGCGCGAATTGCCGGAGACCTTCCGGTCATCGCCCAACGAATGGTACAAATGGTCCAACGACCTCCGCACCAATGCCGACATCCGGATTTTGCTTTCCATTGATCCCGCCAGCTTCCCCCTCGGAACCGGTCCCAAACTTTATGAAATCTGGCACAGCGGCTATTATCCCGTCGTTTGGAGCAATAAAAAATACCGGATGATCTATTTTAACATGGGTCACAACGACATGGACTACGAGCACAAGACCAACAAGGAACTTTCCTACACCCTGACGAACGACATCCAGAACAAACTCATCATTGACGGCCTCCTCTGGCTCGGGCGCGGCGGTAAGACCACGGAGCCGCGCTGAAGCATGGCTCTGTCCCGTGGTGGCTATTTGTTTAAATATTACAATATTACTGACCTCGTTACGGGGCCGGAAACGGGGCATCTGGCCGGGTTTCCCCCGGAATTCGACAGCATCTCCGATTGTGAACAACTTCTTCTTGCAGACTTTGGGGGTCTTCATTAAAAGGGGAAATACCTTTGGCCGCGTAATCCGGCGTGGTTGCAGGGATGGGGTTGAAGCACAAAATGAGAAGCGCCGCATGAGGTTTTCATCTTTCAAAGCTTTCAAAAAGTGGCTCGGCGCATTGTTTCTTTTGTCACTCGGCGCGGCGGCGCAGGCACAGCAGGGACTCCAGGATACCAACTCGGTTGATACCAATTCCACGAATTACGTTGTCGCCGATATTGGCGGCAATTACCGGGTCTGGCAGCAGACCGTGCCCGCGTTTACCAACGAATCGGGGCAGGTCATTTTTCGCACAAATTCATATCAAGAGATTGCGACCGGGTTAAATTTCCTTTCGAACGGGGTCTTCGTCGCCTCAAGCGAGAACATAGAGATCACCTCGGGCGGCGGCGCGGCCACCAACGGCCAGCATCAGGTTTATTTTGCAGCGAACATCAACGCGTCCAATGCTGTCCAAATCACCACCCCCGACGGTCTGCAATTGAACACTCATATCATGGGATTGAGCTATTACGACAGCGGCACCGGGAGCAACGTGCTTTTCGCCGAGCTTCAGGATTCCACCGGCCAGTTGGTGACCAACAATCAGGTCGTGTATCCCAACGCCTTCACGGATTGCGATGCGGATGTCCGGTATACCTATACGCGGGCAGGATTCGAGCAGGACATTGTCGTACAACAGCAACTGCCCGCGCCGGATTCATTCGGCCTGAACCCGGACACCACTTGGCTCCAAGTCTGGACGGAGTTTACCGATCCGCCGACACCGGCAATCGAACCGATCCTCGACGGAGCCGATGAACGGCTGGATTTCGGCATAATGAAGATGGAGCGGGGAAAGGCGTTTGTCATGGGGAGTGAATCGAATTCTGTCCCGGTGAACAAGGCATGGACGACGGTGGAAGGCCGGACCTTCCTGGTTGAACAGGTGCAGTTTGATGATGTGGCCACACAGTTGCAGAGCTTGCCGGCTTATTCCGGGGGCGGGGGAGGCACCAACGGCACTGGCGTTCAGCAAATTCGTTTCCAAGGATTTCCAAAGAAGCTGCCACCCGCACCCACGCTGGTCAAGCGTGCCAACGAGAAACTGAAGCTGGCAGGCACACGACCTCCTGAAAAAGGCTTGGTACTGGACTACTTGCTCAAGAACGGCAGCATCACCAATCTCACTTTCCAAGGCGACACCACTTACCTCATCACCGGAAATGTCAATCTCTACAGCAACACTGTCATCGAAGGAGGTACCGTGGTGAAATTCACGAATTCCAATCCGAACTTGACCATTTACGGCCCGGTGACCTGTCAGACCGCTCCATATCAGATGGCCGTGTTCACCGCCAAGGACGACAATACCGTAGGTCAGCAAATATCCGGAAGCACGGGCAGTCCGAGCGGAGATTATGCTGAGTATGCCATCGACCTCGAATCGGGCGGATCTTCCACCTTGCAATACTTGCGAATATGCAACGCGAGCTTCGGATGTGTCATTGACTCCACTCAAACGAATGTAATAAAGCACTGTCAGTTCGTCAACGAGAACAATGCAGTGGAACTCATCACCGGGACGTTGAAACTTCAAAACGTTCTGTTCAACAACATCGCCAGCACGACCGTGGAGGGCATCAACAATGCGACCATTAGCGCAGAGAATATCACGGTCGATAACGCCTACACATTCTTCACGGCCGGTTTTGATTGCACACTTAATTTGACCAATAGTCTCCTGGTTTCAGTGACCAGCCTCGGCAGCGCCTTTAACTCTACCGACAGCCAAACGAACCTCACCGACCCCGGCGTGTTCCAGACCGCGGGAGCCGGCAATTTTTACCTGGCGGCTGGCAGCCCATATCGCGATGCCGGCACGACCAACATTGATCCCACGCTGCTGGCCGACCTGCAAAATATGACCACCTACCCGCCCATTCTTCCTGCGGGTTTCCCCACTGAAGGAATTGCCGCGCTGAGCACAAGCGCGACGTTTTATCCGCAAGCCCAACGGGATTATGACACGCCCGATTTGGGCTATCATTATCAGCCGATTGACTACATGCCCTTCGCTGATTACTCGAACTGCGTCGTGACATTTACCAACGGTGTGGTGATTGGATATTGGGGGTTTTTGGCCATATCACTGGACAATTACGGCCAGTTGGTGTCCCAGGGCACCCCCAACCAGAAGAATGTCTTTGCGTACTACACCCTGGTGCAGGAACAGTCCACCAACTTGGGGGCGAGTCAGGGTCCGACATATCCGGCCGCGTCAGTGCCGATCTCCGCCTGGCACCCGACTCTCGGCCAATACCCCACGATTAACATGAGATTCACCTCGATTTATGCGCCCCAAGGGGCCAACTATGTGTTTTATTTTCCCGGCAATTATGGCGTAAACAGCTTCACCCTGCGAGACTGTGAAACCTTTGGGGCGGGGACGTCATGGCAGTTGAATGAGCCGTCCGGAGGGGTGTTCGGCCTGACGAACAACCTGTTTCAGTACACACATATCAGCAGTTCGGTGACCGGGGCGTTCAACGGCTTCAACAATCTATACCGGGGCAACACAAATTACTCGTACTCGATGTCCACTAATACCGGTGGCATCATCACGAACCAGGACAACGCCTTCGACGCAACCAGTGTCAGTCTCTCGGGAACCGGAGGTCACAACGCATTCCTTAACGGGGCCATTACCAACTCTTCCCTCCACGCCGGGGACATTGTGACCAACCTGACCTGGGTGGCGGGGCCATTGGGCAATTACTATCAGTCCACCAACAGCCCGCTCATCAATGCCGGCAGCACTACGGCGGATCAATTGGGCCTATACCATTACACGGTCACGACGAATGAGGTGACGGAGACGAATTCCACGGTGGACATCGGCTACCATTACGTGGCGCTGGGGACGAACGGACTTCCGCTCGACTCGAATGGCAATGGTATTCCCGATTATCTTGAGGACGCAAACGGTAGCGGCCTGATATGGATAATCCTTACATCACCGATTAACGGTACTTATTATGCCGAACCTGCAACCATAGCTTTGCAGGCAACTGTATCAGATTGGCGCAGTATAATAACAAATGTAACATTCTACCAAGGTTCGATTGGTATCATTGGCGTCACCAACATTCCATACAATTACACTTGGCCAATAGTTGCGGCCGGTTCATATTCGCTGACCGCTATTGCACAAGATCTCGGAGGACTGTCATTCACAAGTGCTCCCGTCAACATTGCCGTGACAAACCTTTGCAGTCACTAAACATACACTTTAATGAAATCAGAAAGGAGCGCTTTAGGTATGAATAATCGATTAAGAACGGCGTACCTCTTTATTTCGCTTATCGTTGCATTTGTCTCACCAACATTGCTGCTTGCACAAGGAACGGGCGATACCGCCGATGTCTCTGGCGGGCAAGCTCCAGCGGGCGGGGCTGATCCCAATAATTACAATTTTCAGGCTGATCTTTTTAGCGGGCGGTTTACCTATAGTGTGCCCATCGTTGTCGCTCCTGGCCGCCAAGGGGCGCAACCTTCCCTGGCCCTCGGTTATAATTCCGCCGCAGGCAACGGCTGGTGCGGGGTGGGGTGGTCGTTCGAAGTTGGATATATTCAACGTGATACGAGCAAAGGCGTTCCAGTTTCATGGGGCGCCACGAACGCCCTTACGCAATATGATGATTCCAAGGGATTTGTTGCGAATTTTGCCGGAACCATGTCCAGATTGGTGCGGGTTGGCGCCACGAATGTCAATCCGGTGGTGTATCGGCAACAGGTTGACACGGCCTTCGTGACTTACAATTATTATACGAACAATCACTGGGAGGTTGTTGACAAGAATGGAAATATCTTTTTCTTTGGAGAAGGAGCCACCAACCAGATGGAGAACAACAAGACAAACTGGACGCAGGGAATTGGCTCCAGCACTTTTCGATGGGCTTTGGACAAGGTCATTGACGTCAATGGCAATGAAACATTCCTGAGCTATGCGACGGACTCTAACGTGCTCTATTTGACGAAGATCAGCTACAACGCTAATACCAATGCACCTGCCCTGGCTGCCACCCATGTCGTCAATCTTATTTTGACAAATCGTTCCGATACCAACATTTCGTTTTTATCCGGCTATCGCGTGACGACCCGCAAACTATTGTCCGAGATTGATGTCCAAGCCGGCGGCTCTAATGTTCGCAAATATGTCCTGCAGTACTCGAATTCGCCCTCCACGACGCGCTCCTTGCTCGGCTCGGTTACAGAATATGGCTCCGATTATGCCACTTCAGTCCCGCCAATCACCTTCAATTATCAAGTGGAAAGTTTTCAATTCTTCACCGCGACTAACTGGGGAAATGTCAGCGCGCAGGGTAATGATTATGATGAATGGTGGGGTGCTCCTGAAGCAAGTACTGTTGACGGCACAAGCTATCTCACACTTCAGGATATTAATGGCGATGGACTGCCAGACCGAGTCATGATGAGCGTGTCTGGAGGCGCAACAAATTGGGTAGTGCAACTCAACACTGGCAGCGGGTTTGGTTCAAACATTGTCTGGAACACGCTCCATAGCTCCGTTACCAATGACGATTGGGATGGCATGTTCGCAACGGCAAACGACGGTGACGCCTACGAGACCTACGTGAATTTCACCGACATGAATGGAGACGGACTCCCGGATCGTGTAATGCGAAATGCGACTGCATTGTACACCAATTTTGTTGTGCAGCTAAATAGCGGGACGGCTTTTGGCCCTGCCACCAATTGGGCACCTGTCAACGCGCAAGGCAATGAGAGCGATTCCTGGTGGGGAAGCCCGGCCTCTGTTAATTATAATGGGGACACATTTCTTACGCTGCAAGATGTCAACGGTGATGGGTTGCCGGACCGTATTATGTCGAGCGCCTCTTCTCCGTACACTAATTGGGTGGTTCAGTTCAACAATGGTAGCGGATTTGGTTCCAACATAATATGGGGACCAATGGAGAGTCCGGTTACGAATCAGGATTGGAACAGCATTGCATCCACGGGATATAACGGTTCAGAGCTTACTTGGGAAAGCTATGTTGAGCTTATAGACATTAACGGGGACGGACTTCCCGATAGAGTAATGCGCTGCGCGAATGGACCGTACACAAACTTTGTGGTTCAATATAACAACGGTGCCGGCTTCGAACCTCCCGAAATCTGGGGACCGGTAAATTCTCAGGGCAACGAAAATGACAAATGGTGGGGATGTCCGGGTGCTAGCACCTACATTTCTGGATCAAATCCGCTCATCCAGGACACCTATGTGAGTCTTCAGGACATTAACGGCGATGGTCTCCCGGATCGTATTATGGCCAGCGCGTCCGGGCCGTACACAAATTGGGTTGTCCAACTTAACACGGGTACGGGCTTTGGTTCCAATATCATTTGGGGGCCATTGCAAAGCTCATATACGAATCAAGACTGGAACAGTATCAACAGCACATATACATTCACATCCGACTCCAAAGCGAAGGAAACCCGCGTCGCCTTAATAGATATCAATGGAGACGGCTTGCCGGATCGGGTGATGCTTCCTTACCCAGGCCCATTCACGAACTTTGTTGTTCAGTTGAATCAAGGGCCCTTTCCGGATCTCCTTAGCGTGGTAAGCAACGGTCTGGGTGGTTCGGTGCAGGTAAGCTACACAGCTTCCACTACCTTGGATAATCGCAGCACAAATGCCGGCAGCGCACCAGGTTCACAAGGATCCGTTGGCCTTTTGCCATTTAACGTTTGGGTC
>DATMLG010000425.1:0-3414 GCA_035570675.1 Verrucomicrobiia bacterium
CAGCCGTTGCAGATTTACCAGCACCCGGTTGTTCCGGTCAGACACCGAGAAAATCCGGTCCACGAAATCCGGCCCCGGAACATGCAGCCGTTCCTTGGGAATTTTCGGGTTTTTGAAGTTGAGGAGCGAATCGGCCTTGTCGCCGAGGAGATGAGCAATAGTATTCATAACACAATGTTCGTTTTCAATTGCGGCCAACCGGCCGCAGTTCAGTGGGTTGGCGGCGTAAACTCAACTCCTCCGCCGCGTGCATTTCAACAATCCCGGGCGCCGGAGCGCAACCGAAACCACCAACCGGCGCGAGATTATCATTAATGCCCGCGCCCTGCCAAACCGAATTATGCCCTTTCATCACCAATTATTGTCGGCGCGCCTTCCTGCTCGTCCTGTCCTCGTCCTCGAGCCTAAACTTTGTTACTTTGCGCCTTTGTTGTTAATCGTTTTCTTTTTTCCGCAACGAATATGCGGGAAATCAACCACTTGCATCGAAATCCGCGCCTCAGCCATATTGGTGCATGGCATCGCTGCGCGGTCTCCTGACTCTCAACTCCGGGCGCGCCGAAGCCTTGGCGAAGGCGGGTCAACCATCAACTTTTCTGGAAGCGGCCCATTGCCCGTGTGGAAATACCGGCCCTAAGCGGCCCACCCCCCACCGGTTGTGTTCGCGTGGAGGACAACCACAACCGCATTCTGGCATATTGGCAGTGCGCTAGCACCGGAGAAAAAATTTTAACCGGTACCAGTCGGTACCACGCGGTACCAGCCGGTACGACCCGCCCATTTTTGCCGATCACCGGACGCCCTCGCCGCTTTGGACTTTGGACCTTGGGCTTTGGACTGCCTTTTTTCCCCCAGGTCCCGCTACGCGGCAATATCCGGCAATACCCGGCAATACGCGGACGAAGGTCCGTTTCCTTGCCGCGTATTGCCGCCTAACAGTTCGCCTATTGCCGCGTAACCAATTTTCTTGCCGCGTAAAATCAGGCAGGCCCGTCGGGAAAAATTGCCCCCCGTTGTAACGTTTTCACGCCTAAACGATGTAACGCCCAAATAAATTGTCAAAGAACTCGCGCGCGCGTCCTGCAACTTTGGACTTTGGACCTTGGATTTTGGACAAATCCGGCTCCGCATACCTCCAACGCCATGATTTTACTCCAAATCTGTACCCTGTCAAATCAGCCTCGGTTGGGCTTGGAAAAGCAACCCGCTTCCTGTCCCATCTAAAACGTTAGAATTCGCCAGGCTCTCAGTTGCTTTTAACGGATTCTCTTTGATCACTATTTGCCGTCCGTAAAAAGAAGCGTGCTTTCGCCAACATAGGAAAGTCGGCAATGAAAGTCCCGTGCCACGATGGCCAGTGCCTCATCTGCGATTCCTTCAACCGGGGGATTTCCAAACACTCCGCCAGTTGTCTCCCTCGTGTTATCACCCAGTCTTTCGGGCGAGAAAATTACCATTGGCTTTGTCCCGCTTTTGGCTGCGACTTGGCTGACAACATCTCGGACCACAGATTGCAAGTTTCTCTTGTCGATCTCCACTCGGTTTATGGAAGTTGTGGCAAGTAGATATTCTAACGGCAGCAATTTGGCCCACAAAAACCAACCGACCATCATTGCAATAAACAATACGACCAATGCTTTTGTGGTGATGATGCAAATTTTTTTCACTGCCATTTTCTATCCGAGGTCCGTTCTTGATGTCTTCTCTTCGTAATCGCACGCTGAACCAGCAAGGATGCATCATTCTCAGCTTCCGCGTCATGACAGGCTTTCCCGTCTTGTATCAGTCTCAAGAGTTGACCTCAATTAGCCGCGTTCCGTTCAAATTTCACTACCTCGTTTAGGCGGGGTCATTAATCCATGGGTGGGCTTTCCGCATCCACATCCCCCTCTTATTTCATTATAACGGTTCCACGCCCGATTCGGAACATGCTCTTCAGGGCGTGCTTACCCGATAAAACCGTGAACCGGCAACCGGTGTGTTGGTATCCACATAGGTCCAGTCGCCGTTGGTGTCCGTCTGGTTGCTGGCAACGTTCTGCCAGAGAACCGGAGGTGTCAGGTTGGTCGCGGTCTGGAGCACGTAGTTGAATCCAGGTGTTCCCGGCATCTGCAATGTGAGCGACTTGTCCAAGTTGAGATGAAACTGGACGGTTTGCGGCAGAATGCCAACGGTCAGATTGGCCACCGAGCTGGTTACGCTGTTGAATTGATTCGAGACAATCACACTGTAGCCACCCGCGTTTGTCAGCGCGACATTAACGATGGAATAATTCGACGTGTTCGCTCCCGTTAATGGGTTTCCATCCTTCCACCATTGGTAGTTCAGCGGATTGCCCGTGACGGAAACCCCGAAAACAGCGTTGCCACCCACCGGAACGGCAACATTCGTCGGACTGGCAACGAGAGTGATGGGAAACAGGACTGAGAGAACGGTGGGAGCACTGGTGGCGCTGCCAAGAAAATTCGAAACCACCAAAATATACGAGCCGGCCTGGCTGCCCGTCACACTGTTGAGAGTTAAGGTGGCGTTTGTGCCCACGACGTTCGTTCCGAACATCCAATAGAAGTTCAAAGGCGTGCCCGAGGCCGCCCCGGTGAACGCGGCGTCCTGCCCCTGGGTCACGATCAGGTTGGTCGGTTGTTCTGTGATTTGCGGCGGGATGCCGACTTGCAACAGCGCGCTGGAACTGGTGGTTCCACCTAGGCTGGTGCTCGCAAAAACACTGTAAGTTCCCGCTTCCGCCAGTTGGACGTTGAACAAGGAATACTGGCTGTCGGTGGCTCCCGGAATATCCACGCCATCCTTGAGCCACTGGTAATTCACCGTCGTGGGGTTGCTGACGTCCACGCTGAAGGTGACATTTGTCCCCACCGCCACATTGCGGCTCTGTGGCTGGGTGACGATCTCGGCGGGATAATTGTCGCCATAAAGCCGGACCAGATTGGTTCGTGGAAACGAATTGAACAAAGTAAAACTGCCACCCGCCAGCACTTTACCGTCGCCCTGAATCGCCAGACACCGGATTTGCGGTCCGGGATAATTCGTGGAGCTGTTGAACTGAGTGTCCAAGGTTCCATCTGAAAATACTCTGGCGACGCCTTCACGAATTGAGCCGTTGTAAGTTGACATGATGCCACCCAAATAAATATTTCCGTTCGTGTCCTCGGTCACGGCGTAAACCGTGTTGTTCGCCCCTGTCGGCGCGGTAAATCCGCCGTCCAGGGTGCCATCAGCATTAAGCCTTCCGACGCGCTCGCGAGTGTTTGAATCAAGGCCGGTAAAGGACCCGCCCCAAACGCTTTTGCCGTCACCCTGCAAAAAGACCGACTGGATGGGTGCGGTCGCTGTCGGTTGATAACTCGAATCAGGCGTTCCATTCGTCGTCAGCCGGGCCAGATTGTTGCGGGTCAA
>DATMLG010000426.1:0-3181 GCA_035570675.1 Verrucomicrobiia bacterium
GTGTCGCTGCTGGCAGTGTCGTGCGTGCAACATGACGCGCAGGTGCCGGTGGTGAGCACGGGGGCGGCGCGGGATGTGACGCGGCTGACGCAGTCGCCGGAGAACAAGAACAATCCCTCGGTTTCGCCGGACGGAAAGACGGTGGCGTTCCAGGTGTTCAAAAACAATTTAAGCGAGATCTGGACTTTGGTCGGCGCGACGGGCCGGAATTTGATCCAGGTGACGACGTTGCCGGCAAACGAAGTGCATCCGGCGTGGCTGCCGGACAGCAAGACGCTGGTGTTCGCATCGGACCGGCTGGGATCGTACGCGATCTGGCGGCGGCTGGCGTCGGGCGCGGGCGGGGCGACGATGATCACCCGGGGCGGCGACATGGTGGACCTGGCGCCGAGCTGCTCGCCGAAGGAGAAGAAGATTGCGTTCACTTCCACGGCGAAGACGGAAAAGGCGCCGACGGTGGTGATGGTAAACGGCATCAAGCAATACATCGTGCTGGAGAAAAATTTGCCGTACATCTGGACGGTGAACGTGGACGGCACGGATTTGACGCAACTGGTGCAGGGGGCGTATCCGGTGTGGTCGCCGGACGGCACGACGATTGCCTATTCGTCGGATGTTTCGGGGAACTGGAACATCTGGACGATGACGGCGGACGGGGCGTCCTCGACGCAATTGACGACGACGCCGGGGAAGAACCAACTGGCGCCGTCGTATTCGCCGGATGGAAAGTGGATCGCGTATACTTCAAATGTAAGCGGGAATTACGACATCTGGATCATGAAGGCGGACGGGTCGGCGCAGACGCAATTGACATCGGACAAGCATGAGGTGGCGAATCCGTGCTGGGGCGCGGACGGGAACATTTATTTCTCGGCGAACAAAAGCGGGAACTGGGAGATCTGGAGATTGACGCCGGTGCTGCCGGAGTAAGGGGCTAGTCCTGGATGAAGTAGCTGAGGTTCTCGAGTTCGATGGCGAGGTTGACGTTGTTGACCATGACTTCCTCGGGGACGTGGAGGACGATGGGCGCGAAGTTGAGGATGCCGGTGATGCCGGACTGGATGAGGGTGTTGGCAACCTCCTGGGCGGCGGCGGCGTTGACGGTGAGGATGGCCATGCGGATGTTGCGTTCGCGGACGACCTCGGGGAGCTTGTCCATGCCGAAGAGAGGTTGGGTGAATTTTTTGTCGCGCTTGCGCTTGGGGTCGATGTCGAAGCAGGCGACAATTTCGAAGCCTTCCTTCTCGAAGCCGCGATAGGAAAGGAGCGCGAGGCCGAGATTGCCGACGCCGACGAGAAGGACGGGTTGCAAGCCCTGGGTGCCGAGTTCCTCGGCAATCATGCGCGAGAGCTGCTCGACATCGTAGCCGAGACCGCGCGTGCCGAACTGGCCGAAGTAGGTGAGGTCCTTGCGAAGCTGGGTGGACTTGACGCCGGCGACGCGGGCGAGCGCCTCGCTGGAGACGGTGCGGATGGCGTTGTCGCGAAGGCGCGCGAGGCAGCGCAGGTAAATGGAGAGACGGTAGATCGTCTTGCGCGGGATTTCCGGGCGGTTGGATTTCTTCAAGCGGCGGAGAGATGGTTGACTGTCGACGGGGTGTGCGGCTTCATCCGAAGGCGCCGTTGCCCGTTTGATTCTCCAGCATGGTGTATGACAATGAGGTCGAAATGTCAAACCAAGTCCGCGAAGGTGACGCGGCTCCGCCTACGGCAGAATCCGCAAGATCGCCTCGGCCGCGCGGCGGCTGGCGCCGGGTCCGCCGAGCGAGGCGACGACCTGCTTCAACTGGGCGCGGACTTTCTCACGGCGCGCCGGGTTGCGCAGAAGTTCGAGCGCGGCGTTGGCGAGGCTCTCGGGTGTGGCGGCATTCTGGATGAATTCCGGGAACACCGGCTCGCCCGCGAGGAGGTTGGGCATGGTGAGGGACTTGACCTTGACGATGCGTTTGCCGATTTCGAACTCGAGGGGGGAAGTTTTGTAAAGCGTGACGGCCGGGACGCCAAAGTAGGCGCATTCCATGGTGACGGTCCCGGTGGAGGCAATGGCGACATCGGCCTCGGCGAGGGACTCGGACAAACCGCCGCAGCGAACCTTCAGGCCGGGCGGCGGGGAGAATTGCGCGGCGAGTTCCATGAGGGCGGGCGATGGCAAAATCATCCGCGCGCGAAGATGGGGGACGGTGGCCTGGATGATTTTCAAGGCCCCGAACATTGGCGGCAGATGACGTTTCAATTCTTTCGAGCGGCTGCCAGGCAACAGGACGATCAGTGGCCCGGCATCCGCGATGGGCGCTCCGGACACAAACCCCTGGTATCGGTCCATCATCGGATGGCCAACGAATTCGACGGGGAGCTGCGGGACGCGCGCGGCGTACCAGTCCTTCTCGAACGGAAAAATGCTCAGCAGCAAATCAAAGTCGCGGGCCATCTGGTAGGCGCGGTTTTCGCGCGAAGCCCAGACCTGGGGCGAAATGTATTTGATGACCTTCGGGTTCCAATTATTGAACGTGCCATGCCGGGCGCGGATGTAATTTTTGACGAAGGCGGCGAAGCGCAGGTTGAACAAGTTGAAATCAACGCAAATGATCGCGTGCGGCTGGCGCTCCAAAGCCAGCGCGAAGAGCTGATCGCGGAACCGTTTGAACTTGAGAAAATCCTTCACGCCCGGGATGCCGACCATGGAATGTTGCGTCAGGTGGATCTCCATTTCGACTCCCGCGGCGGCCATGCGCGGACCGCCCGCGCCGAAGAATCGCGGGGCGAGACCGGAGCGCAAGGGCTGGACATCGGTCGAGTAGGTTTGCTGCCGTTGCAGGGCGGCACGGAGTTCGGCGACCAGTTCCGCCGCGAGCACGTCGCCGCTGGTTTCGCCGGCAATGAGCATGAAACGTTTGGGAGTCATGGCATCGGTTCACCGGGCGCTTTGCCGGAAAAATCCTTGGCGCCCTTGTTGTCTTTGATGAATGCCGCCAGCGAAATCGGTATCAGGCAGATGACCACGCCGTAAAGCAGGTCTGTGATGGCCGCGCCGGCGCGAAGCAGCACCGGCATGCTGGAATATATCCACGGGCCGTCGGGCTTTTCACGACTGGCAATGCTCAGCGGGATGGGAAAGCCTTCGAGATGCGTGTTGGCCACATTATACCGTGCGAACAGGACGAACCACAGCCCCAGCATGATG
>DATMLG010000427.1:0-3320 GCA_035570675.1 Verrucomicrobiia bacterium
TGTTTGGGCTCGTCAAAAAACGGTCCGCCATCTGCGGCAGCGTCGCCATTTCCCGCAGCGGCGTCACCGGCGCGTGCATGATGTCCCCCACTGTTTGCTCCGTCGCCGACCCCGGTCGCAGGCTCTCGCGATCCAGCGCCAGGCCCTTGTCCCGCAACGGTTGGGTGTAAATGGACTCTGGATGCAACCGCCGCGCCACCAGCGTTGAAATCACGCATGCCAGCATCAACGGCGGCATTACCGAATAATTCAGCGAAATCTCAAAGGCCATGATCATCGCCAGCAACGGCGACCGCGTCGTCGCCGCCAGCATGCTGCCCATCCCCACCAACGCGAACGCCCCCGTCGGCAGGTCCATTCCGTGCCCCATGGCATGCAGCCCCTGTCCCAAAATGGCACCCAGCCCCGCGCCCAGGAACAATGTCGGTGTAAACACCCCGCCAACCGCCCCCGAACCCACCGTCGCCAGCGTCGCCAGCAGCTTCGCCGAAAACAATCCAGCCAAAAACGCCAGCGGATAATCCTGCTTCAAAAAATCCTCGTGCAAAATCCCGTTCGTCACCCCGAAACCATTTCCCCACACGCCCGGATAACCAAGCGTCAATGCCCCCACCGCCAGCCCGCCAATCATCAAGCGCACGTATATGGGCAGCGACATCTTCCGGAACAATTCCTGGCTGGCCCCCAACATCTTCAAAAACAACGCCCCCATTCCTCCCGTAAGCACCCCGAGGAAAAGAAACCATGGCAATTGCATCAGACGCGCGAAATGGAACGCCGGCACCTCATACAGCGGTTCCAATCCAAAGAAACTCCGCGATACCATGCTCGCCACCACCGATGAAAACACCAGCGGCGCGAATAGATTCATCGAAAAATTCCCAAGCACAATCCACGCCGCAAACACGGCCCCCGCCACCGGCGCGTTATACGCCGCCGATATTCCTGACGCCGCCCCGCACGCGGTCAGCAGCCGCAGCCGGTATGGCTGCCAGTGCGCCAGCTGACCCCACTTGGACGCCAGCATCGCCGCCAGGTCCGTGATCGCCCCTTCCTTTCCGATGGATCCCCCGCTCCCGATGGTCACCAGCGACGACAACCCCTTCACCAGCGAGGACCGGAACGGCAGCCGCCCGTCACTCGTCACCACCGCCTCCAATATGTTGCTCGACCGCTGCTTTCCCGCCAGCCGCAAGCCCCAATACAGCACCAGCCCTGCCACCGCGCCGCCGGCCGCCGGGACCAGCAGTTTCTGCCAAAAGCTGCTGGTCGCCGCCAAGTCCTCCGGTTCGCCCACCCGCTGCAAAAAAAGCATCTCGGAAAGATCAATGCATTTGTGGAACACCACGTTCACGAATCCGCCGATTACCCCCACCCCCCCGGCCAGCATCAGATGGAACGCCTCCTCGCTGAACCGGATTTTCTCCCGGACCCGCAGCGCCCGTTGCCAATGCCGGCGCGCCCACACTCGCGCCCTCTCAATCAGCCGTGCCAATTGTTTCAACTCAGGCTCCACGACATCAATATCTCAAGCCTTCCCCCGTTTTACGAGCAGCGAATTTAATCCGGCCTGCGCCCGCGAATGTCAGCCTTTGTGCCCCTGAACTTTCAACGCCGTCACTGTCCCGAATCACGTTCCTTTTTCTTCAGGCTCTTTTCCAGTTTAAGCCAGAATTTCTTCTCCGTCTCAAACTTCGCCTTGATCTCGGGCGTAATCGCAAGCGGTTGCGTGCCGTCGCCGGCTGTTTCCCCGTAGGTCTGCGACGTCACATTCTTGAGCACGTCATCGTCCACGTCCGTAATCGTGAATTGAAACGTCGCCGTCAGCGCCAGGGCCAGCCCGCCTTTCGCGTTGGCCCGGTAATAATATTCCCGGCGCATTTTTGTATCCGCCTCGGGCTTGGACGTTATGATGTGCGCGAACACGATGTCGCCGTTGTCCACTCGCTCGATTAAGATCCTCTTGTCGTCTTCGCTCGTTCCCTCCACCCCCACCTTCATGACCGCGCACTTCTTCGGGGCTATGCCCGGCGTCGGCCAAAGCAGCCCGGACAATTTTGCCGGCATTTGCTCATCAAACCCTACTTTTGTTGTCGCCTCCTGTAAACCGGCCAACGGTCCCGTGCCCGCCTGGACCCGGGCGCCGGGAATTGCAATTAATCCAAGGCACAACACCAAGCCGGACATCGAACGAAAAGGGCGTATCATGCCCGGATTCTAAGCAGTCGCCGTGCCAGCACAAGCTTGCACTCTGTCCTTTTCTCCGACCCTCCGCCTTCTCCGTTGACACACTTGTTGCGCTTTGGCCAAGTTCTTCTCACGAGTATGTCCCGTTCCCTGCAATTCAACCTCAAGCCCGCGAATGCCAAAGACGCACTCGCGCTTGCCCAGTTGCACACCGCGGTCGCCGACCACCTTACCCTTCATCACGGACGTGGTCCCTGGTCATCCAGTACCTCCGAAAAAAGCGTCCTTTACGCCCTGCGCACCTCACATATTTTCGTCGCGCGTGAAGGCGCCGAAATCATCGCCACCCTGCGTCTGACGACCAAAAAGCCTTGGGCCATAGACACGAGTTATTTCACGGACTGCCAGCGACCTCTCTACCTTTTGGCGATGGCCGTCACCCCTTCGCGCCAGCGTCAGGGCATCGGCCGAAAATGTCTCGAAGCCGTGCGACGGATTGCCAGGGCGTGGCCGGCCGATGCCATTCGTCTCGATGCCTATGACGCGAAAGCCGGGGCGGGTCCATTTTACGCGCGTTGCGGCTTCACCGAGGTCGGGCGAACCTCCTATCGCAATACGCCGCTCATCTATTACGAGATGCTTCTTGGCTGACCAACAATCTGCGTTCGACTGCGGCACCTGCGGATAAGTCCCCTCTCTTTCGCGAGCTGGATAATATTCATCTCCCATGCGCCAGGAGGTGCCGTATGACCATGAATCCCACCACCTGCAGTGAAATAAACCCCAGCCCGACCAGTGTCCCCGCGAGCACCGGCGTCGTCTGCATCCCAAACTTCCAGCGCGGCGCCTCCAGCCGGTCGCAATAACCCGTCACCGTCACGTCTTCCGGCGCGTCCAGTTCCGCCTTGAACGCCGCCGCCGTCTGGTAACGCTCCTCGGGATCGCGGCGCATCGCGTGCAGTACGATTTCTTCCGCCTCCCGCGAAATTTCCGGGTTCACCTTTCGCGGCGCCGGCGGATCTCCCGTCACCCGGTTGTTCATCGCCACCCACGGGTTCTCCGCCTGAAACGGTATTCCCCCCGTCAGCATCTCGTAAAGCACCGCGCCCAGACTGTATATGTCCGTCCGCTCG
>DATMLG010000428.1:0-6312 GCA_035570675.1 Verrucomicrobiia bacterium
CGGGTTGTTGAGAATTGGGATGGTGAAGGTTTTTGGGGCGGCATCACCGTTGGTCCAGTTTAACGCACCGGAAGTGCTGGTGTAATCCGCGCCGCTGACGGCGGTGCCGCCGGCGACGGTCGCGTACGAAACCCGGGCCGCGCCGTTCGTTCCGCCGAGTCGGTTCACCGTGATGGTCACAGTGGGGCCGGCAGCCTGGACGCTATAAACCGGCGAACTAAAGGAGAACATGCCGTCCACCAGGCCGAAAACAGAAACGGAATTGGAGCCGCCCACGAAGACCTTTCCGTCGGCCACGACCGGCGCGGAAAATTTGGTGCCGTTGGCGAGCTGGTCGCGACTCCCCGAAGCCTGGCTGCTGTTGTAAAGTTCGGTGGTGAGATTGGTGGCGTTGCAAGCCACCAGCACGGCGGGCGTCCCCATGGCCGTGGCCCATACAATGCCGTTGCTGGCACCGGAAGCCGAAACAACCGGCGTGGCCCCGGGAAACGAAAAGCTGCGGGATCCGTCGGTGGAGACCGGGCTTGAGGACAGCACGCCGCTGGTAACGGAAAACGCCTTCAGATTATCCCCGCTCCCACCGTAATATATCTGGCCGTTGAAGTATGCGGGCGTGCCAAACGAGCTTTTGATCTGGCCGCTGACGGTCTGCGTGACAAAATCAATGGTGTTGGTTGCGTCGTAGTGGTTGTTGTTCGTCGTGAACTGGTCACGATTCAGGACGTAAATGACCCCCTGTTTGCCGGCGCCCAGCAGCAGATCCGGGAAGGGGCCCGTCTGGCCCGGCAGCAGCAACAGGCCGCCCGACCCCAGGTCCGTGTCGTTTTGAGCGAGGTTGGCCTGGTTGTTGGGAGCAAAATAGTCCACAAGCGCCAGGCCGTTGGTGGTTGAAAGCTTGATGAAACAGTCTCCATATTCCGTGCCACCCGAGTTGTTCAACACATTGAAAGTACCGTTGCCAACCTCGAAAAGCAGATTGTTATGGTCGTCCACTCCCATGCCGCCGCCGCCCATCCAGATGCCGCCCTCGGCAGCATTTGCTCCATACAAGGCGGTTGTGCTGTTCGGAGTCGTGTTGAAGATGTAATTGGTCAATTGCACAAGATTCGAGGGATTGTAACCGATGATCCACCCGTGATAGGGGTCGGTGTCGGCATAACCGGTAAATACGTCATACAGAATGCCGCCCGCCAGTGTCAGCGCCGACCGCTGGTTTTCCTGTTCCGGATTAAAGGTCACCCGGCCGCCGACGCTGTCCCGGCCCGTGCCGGGAACCGAGGCGGTGACAATGACCGGACTTAAACGCTGGGTGCCATCGGCGATGTTGAGCGCATGCAGGCGGTGAAAATAATTGGTCACGCCGCCGGAGATCTCACCGGTAAATACATCCACGTAGAGTGTGCCGGAATTGGTGTCAATGACGGGCGTGCCCGTGATGCCGACCTCCGGTTCGATATCGGTGTAGGCGTTGTTGTTATAGCGGGTACCGAAATTTTTATTGGTGTAGACCCCGGGAATGGTTGTCACCGCCGAGGGTCCAAAATTCGTCTTCCAGAGCAGGCCGCCGCCGGGGCCCGGGTTGTCGGCGTCCAGGGCGTAAACGGAGTTGTGCTCCGTGGCGACGAACAGAACGTCGTGCGTCCCCTGCCCGGTGATGGCGAGGTTGGGGACGTAAAGCGGCTGCGCGTAAGCATGGCCATCCAGAACGTAGGAATAAAGCTTGCCGAACGTCGTGGATTTGACGTTGGTCGGGTTCAGGATGTTTTCGTTCGTATTGGCCCCGTCACGATGATTGTTGTAATGGTAAGTCCAGACGGTGACCTGGGCGGGGGCGGACAGCGAAGCGAACAACGAACAACCGGCTATCAGATATAAAAAAGGGAATTTCACGGGGAAATTTATATCCCAAGAAGCGGCCCTTTTTCAATCAAATAATCCGGCTGCGATTTGAATTTTAGTTTGAGCGGAAGGGGGAAATTCCAAAAGAAAGGAGTTCGCAAGGCTCTTTTTGTTTGTCGGCAGAACCGCTCGCGGGTGCCCACCCTCTCAAACATCTCAATATTCGGCCCTGCCCCCTTTATGAGCCCTTTACGATTTCGGAAAACGCTCGATTTTCACCACGAATCGGCCATATTGACCGCGTGATGTTGGCGCCGATTGGAAAATGCAGATGGATCAGACAAGCGCGGGGACGGCTGGCTTTTTGTGTTCATTCGACAATCACCTGATTTTTCCCATGGCCACGAGTGAGTTTTACGACACATTGGCTCCTTACTACCACTTGATCTACACGGATTGGGACGTGAGCATCGGCAGGCAGAGCCGCGCCCTCGATGCCATCATCCGTTCGACAGGTGGTCCGCAGCCGCGCTCCGTACTCGACACGTCTTGTGGCATCGGCACGCAGAGCATCGGCCTGGCCCAACTCGGCTACGAGGTTACCGCCTCCGACCTCTCCCCGTCAGCAGTGGAGCGCGCGCAACGCGAGGCCAGCCAGCGGGGACTTTCAATCCAGTGCAGCGTCGCCGACATGCGCGGCGTCCACGCACACCACCGGCGTTTGTTTGACGTTGTAATCGCTTGCGACAACTCGATTCCACATCTTCTCTCTGACGCGGACATCCTTGCGGCCTTCGAGGACTTTCACCGTTGTCTTGCGCCCGGCGGCCTGTGCCTCATCTCGGTGCGCGACTACGCCGCCTTGGACATGAGCGCCCAGGTGCAGCTTCACCCTTACGGCGTGCGCCATGTGGGCGGCACGCGTTACGTGCTGCTTCAGGTGTGGGAGCTTCATGCACCGCTTTACGACACCACGTTCTATGTGATCGAGCATCGCGAGGGAGCACAGCCAGTCACGCATGCAAGCCAGGCGACATACTACGCCGTGCCGATTACCACGCTCATGCGCCTCATGGAGCAGGCCGGGTTTTCCGAAGTGCGTCGCATCGACGGCAAATTGTTTGAGCCGGTTCTCGTCGGTTGCAAGCGAAATGGCCGGACTGACGCAGCTTAACCAAGTCAAGGTCCCGTCGGGAATTCGCCAGATAAGTCATTATTCATCCCTGACCCCTTTAGAACCGCTCGCGGGTGCCTGCTCTCCCGAATACATCAATATTCATCCCTGACTTCTTGACCCCCTGATGCATTACAATTTCGCCCGCGTCCATCAGACTTTGCGCGTGACACCGGCCATGGAAGCCGGTATTGCTGACCACGTATGGAGCATTGAGGAAATCGTAACATTGGTCGATGAATGAAAATCAGTAAGGATAGATTTCTGGTTCTCTTAGATTATTGGGCCAGCTCCGCCATTTCCTTTGGTGCTGGCTATTGGTTCCTCTCGCAACTTAAAAATAACATTGCTGTAACTATCGCTTGGAGTTTTATCGGGGTCGGATTTCTCCTCAGAGTAGTTTTACGTATCCGTCGCAAAAAACACTGAGCGAGACGCAAACTGTACCACTACCAAAATTACCTATGATTTGACAAAGGCGGGAACTGGCGTAAAATCTTGGGCGTTGGAGGTAAAGGGACGAGTCCAAAATCCCAAGTCTAAAGTCCAAAGTTGTTGGACGCAGGCGCGAGTTCTTTGACAATTGAATCGGAAGGCGCGAGGCGTGGGGCTCGGGGCCGGGAAGAGTCACGGACGGCAACATGCCATCCCTCCCAACCTGATATTAGGCGGGTCGAAATTCAGCGGCGACTCGCGTAAACTCGGATAAACCCGCGTAAACTCGCCTAATTGGTTTTGGAACAAAGCTCTCATAGAAGCGAACAAAGGGGACTAAGGGCAAACCCAAGAAGGACGCGGAGCAATGCTCCGCGCTCCAAACCGACGGCTCGCCCGGAGATCGAGCCCCACCAGTTGCCAAAATCAACGCAAGTGGTTGATTTCCCGCATCTGCGCGGAGAAATTGAACGGGTCTGGGCCGCTTGGGGCCGCTTGGGGCCGCTTCAGGAAAGTTGAAGGTTGAGGGTTGGCCAAAGGAAACGCTCGCCCTCACCCTTGCCCTCTCCCCCAGGAGAGGGAATCGCGTGCTGATGCGTCAGGACGTGACCTGCTGTGGCGCGAGGTACCGCAAAAGGGCGGGTTGCGCGGGATAATTCGACACAAGTGGTTGATTTCCCGCATCTCTGAGTTCGGAAAAAGATTCCCAACCACGGACCTGCCGCGACGGGCGCGAGCACGGCGGGTGGACACAGATCGTCACGGATGGGGAATCGAGATGGCGACAGTCATTCCGCAGGGCCAAGATGCCGGAAAAATCGGAAAAAGTCGGATTGTGCCGGATAATAATGAGGCGCGGTCGGGGTGCCGGGCGAACGAGAAGCCTGACGCGGAGCAATGCTCCGCGCTCCAAGCCGACGGCTCGCCCGGAGATCGAGCCCTACCAGTTGCCAAAATTAACGCAAGTGGTTGATTTCCCGGCAGGCGAAGCCTGCGCCCATTGCCAAGACGCGCGCAGTGCACAATGGGAGCAATTCGAATGCGCGAGACCAGTACCGCCTCAGCGCTGAGACTGTTTCAAGATGTCGCAGGCGGGCTGCATGCCGAGTTGGCAGGCCTGTTCGAGAAGGGAAACGGCCTTTTGCTCATCCTTCGCGACGCCATCACCGACGTGATACATCCGGGCGAGATTAAGGCAACTGGGGCCGTCCTGCTGGTCAGCCGCCTTTTGCAAACTTTGCGCAGCGGCGGCATGATCCGCGGTACCGCCATCACCGGCCAATTGCATCCGGGCCGCGCTCTTGCAGGCGGCCAGGTCGCCGAGGGCGGCACCCTGCTCGTAGAAATGACGGGCCCTGGCCTTGTCCATGGCACGGCCCTGACCGAGTTCGTAGGATTCGCCGACGATGAAAGAAATACGGCCGTCGGGCGTTTCGGCACAGGATTGTTCGAGCCGGTCCACGGCGCGAACGACATCCGGTCCACACTGGATGTTGGTGGCGGAATAATGGAGGAGGGCGAGATTGGCGCAGCCTTCCAGGGTGCCGTATTCGCAGGATCTGCCGAAATAATGGGCGGCCCTGGCGGGGTCGGCCGGGACCAGTTTTCCCTCGGCGTAAATGGTGGCCACCTGGTCGCAAAGAATTCCCAGCGCCTGGCGGCGGCTGATGGGACCGCCGGCTCCGGTCACGGTGACGCCCTCCGCCGGATCATCCATGTTTCGCCGTTCGAATTCAGCCAGGAGGAGGCGGAGGTTGTCGAGGGCGTGCGGCCGGTTTTCCTCGGCGGCCTTCTTCCAGAATGCAATGGTCGCGCCCGGGTGCGGCCCCTCCACAAATCCGGTTGCCAGCATGATGAAGAAGACGGCAATCCAGCAGGTCATGTAGGCGAGATTCATCTTGTAGGGGGAGACCTTCCCCTCCCAACGCCCATATTTGCCGGCCAGGCCAAGCGACGCCAGACGGTCAAGCACGGGCGTGAGCAGGTTCAGGAACGGCACGACGATGAGCTTGTCGTAGAATTCGGGCAAATGGAGGGCATTGAGGAGGATGAAACCAAAAAACACGCCCAGGCCGTAGAGGCTGCCGAAGAAGACGCGCCCAACGCTGCTGCGCGGCGTGGTGGCGGGGTCGGTCATCAGGAGATGCAGCCCGAGAAAAACCGCTATGGGGATGTTGGAGTCAACAAACAAATAGACACCGGTGACAGGGGTGTAGGCCAACGAGAGCAGCGCCACCATGCCGGCAGCGGAGAAGGTCAGGAGGGTGACGTAGAAAAAATACTGCACGACCATGCCGCACAGAAACATTTCCAGGTAAATGTGGGGCGGGCGGCCCTGGGTGATGGCAATATCCTGGCCCCAGGTGCAGTTGGTGGTTCCGGTGAAGATCAACATCAGCGAAAAAATCGTGAGGCCGAACGCGGAGGGATTGAAGATATGGGTGATTTTTCCATCCCGCTTCCAGCGCACGAATTGCTTGCCCAAAAGGCCGGTCGCCACCATGAGAAATTGAAGCCAAAACCAGTCGTCGCGGAACCACATGAACAGGTTGGTGCTGAAAATGATGGGCCACGGCCCGAACCCCAGCCGCCAGGTCTGGCCCCGCGACCAGCTCAGCAGGCCGTCAATCGCGTAAAGGAAGGCCACTTGCGCCAAGATGAGCGGGAACTCTGTGTATACGTTGCGCCAGTACCAGCCCCAGTAAAGATAGATGGCGAACTGAACGGACGCCTGCACGTAATGCGAGCGGACGGGAACGTATTCCCAGGCAAACCCGCGCGACTTCGGGCCGGCCCTCAAAAAAAGGACGCATTGCCAGCACAGGAGCAGTGCCGTGATTATGTAGAACGTCCAGGCAAGATGA
>DATMLG010000429.1:0-7291 GCA_035570675.1 Verrucomicrobiia bacterium
GTGATCAAAACCGGCCAGCGCAAAATCGGCGAAGGGCAGGCCGCCGAGAATCAGCACCAGGAGCAGCAACATGCCGTTCATGGCCTTGGTCGAGTCGCGGCTGAGGGAACTGACAAGCATGCCGAGCGCGAGTGAAAAGAAGAGGGTGTTGCAAATGACGAGGATCGAGCGGGAGAATTCGCCGCCCGTCACGCCGCCCGCCAGCAGCGCGAGTCCCATGATGGGAATGGCGGCCAGCAGCCCGTAAAAGGCGCGGAGCGATTGCGTGAGGAGCTTGCCGAACACGACGTCGTAGCCGCGGAGGTCGGTGAGAAACAGCAGGCCGAGCGTGCCTTCGCGTTTTTCTTCGCTGAGCGAATCCGCGGTAAGAAACAGGCCCACGGCGCAGGCGTAGATGAAGGCGAACCATTTCAGGACGCCAAACTCAATCTGTCCCGCGGGGAAGGCTCCGCCGCTCCTTTGGGCGAGGAGTTGGAGCGCGCCAAAAATCAGGAGGGCGAACGCCGCCGCGGCCAGGCGGCTCCAGAACGTGAACCGGCTGCGCGCGGCCACGCGCAGTTCACGTCCGACTATGGGCAGGAAGGTCATGCCGGGAGTTGAGCCGTTAAATCGTTAAATCGTTGCATCGTTACAGCGGGAAAAATCCCGCGCCCGGAGAGGATTTTGACCCGGAGCCTTGCTAACACATTCCACGGACGCTCTGCATTTAATCTGACCAGCAATGTTGTTGCAAAATGCCTACTGCGTTTCGCCGCGGGTGACGCGGAGGAAGACTTCTTCCAGGCCCAGTTCGTCCTCCTGCAGGCCGATGAGTTTCAAGCCGGCATGCACCAGCGTCTCGGCAACAAAACTGTGGTCGGTGTCGTGGTCCACCAATTGCACCTTGATGCGGCCGTCCACAGGCGCGACCTCGGCGACCTCGGGACGGGCCTTGAGAAGTTCGACGGCGCGATTGGTGTCGGCGGCGACGCGGACCCAGACGACGAGGCCGCTGGACATCTGGTCGCGCACGCCCTGAACGGGGCCGGCGTAGATGAGCCTGCCCTTTTCGATGATGGCCACGCGGTTGCAGAGGGTCTGGAGCTCGCTGAGGATATGCGAGGAAATAATGATGGTTTTGCCGAGGCGCTGGAGTTCCTGGAGAATGGCCATCATTTCGATGCGGGCGCGTGGGTCGAGGCCGCTGGCGGGCTCGTCGAGCAGGAGCAACTGCGGATCGTGGATGAGCACACGGGCGAGGCCGAGGCGCTGCTGCATGCCGCGGCTCAGGGCGCCGATAAGCGCACCCTTCTTTTCGGAAAGGCCGACAAGTTCAAGAACATCGTTGACCGTCTTCTCGCGCTGGGCGGTGGGAATTTTATAGCATGCGCCGAAGAAATCGAGGTATTCGGTCACTTCCATGTCCTTGTACACCCCGAAAAAGTCCGGCATGTAACCGATGACATGGCGCACGGCGTCGGCTTCGCGTACGACATCGTGACCAAGAACGGAGGCCTGGCCGGAAGTGGGGGCGAGAAAGGTGGCCAGGATGCGGAGGGTCGTGGTTTTGCCGGCGCCATTGGAGCCGATGAATCCGAAGAGATCGCCACGGTTGACGGTGAGGTCGAGGGAATTGAGCGCGAGCATCGGACCGTAGGCGCGGGTGAGGCCGATGGTGCGGACGGCGGGAAGCGGTGGCGCGGCGGCGGGTGCGGTGGCGTCGGAGTTCATAGGTCAGGGTGACAGCGCGGTGGCGGAGTTGATGGGGACGGCCACGCGCCAGAGCGTGTCCTTGTGGCTGCGGCGGGTGGGGAACTGGTTGACGGGCTTGACCGGGGAATAATCGGTCTCCCAGGCGAGCAAAACCGCCAGGCCCTGCTGCGGCAGGGACGAGAGGTCAAGGCCGGGCGTGGTTTCAAAATTCTCCACCCCTCCGGAGGACAAAAAGGACAGGGCCATGGAAGTGCCGGGCAAATCCTCGATGCGGCCGCTGCTGGAATTGCCGAAGGCGCTCTGGCGTTGCTGGGTGGCGTACTGGAAGGCACTGGCGCGGGAGCCGACAAAGTTGCCGAGCGTTTGTCCCTCCTGCCCGGAGAGGTTGAAGATTTTGTTTGTCGCGGCCGGGATTTCGCCAAGGTCATAAACGTTTTCGCCAATGACGAGACGCACCGGCGAAAGGGGACGGTCGCGGCGGTTGATCACGGTCACAGACCAGCCCTGGCCGACGGGGGCCACGGAAACGGCCAGCGGAACGTCCTCCGCGGTCTGCCACCAATCGCTCATGTAAAGCTGGCTCGTCCAGACGGGGACAAAAATATCGGCCTTAAAATTGTCGCCCACCTGGAGGACGTCGGCGTGTTCGTCCTGGGCGCCGCCGCCCATGCTGCCGCGAAATTCGCCGCGAAAGGTGGAATAATGCAGATCGCTCTCGACCTTGTAGGTGGAGTTGACCGGCGAATAAATGGAAGCGTAGGTGCGGCCGCGAAGTTCGGCGTGGTCGCCGTTGAGAATGACGTCCACAAAATGCAGCTCGTTCCATTCGGTTTCACCGGCGCGGAGCTTGTAGCCTATGAAATAAATCAGGAGCGAAAAGCAGACGACGTAGCAGGGAAAGGTGAGCCAGGTGAGCATGGGCCGTTTGAGGCGTTTGAGCCAGTACTGGTCAAGCGGGCCGATGACGCAGAGGTAGAGAATGAGCAGGAGCAGCAGCCATTCGACCGGCAGTTTGCGGACCTGCTTGCTGTCGATCATCGCGCCGAACACGCTGTCAATGCTGGGGCCGGTGCTCATGGAGGGATTTTCGGGAGGGTCCTTGTAAAGGCCCGAAGGCACGCCCGTCAACTTGGCCCAGAAGGAGGGGAGATTTTTCCAGGAACGCGCGGGATCGCGTTCAGGGTTGAAGAGCAGGACGGTGACGCGGCCACGGCCCTGATGCGAAGTAATGAGCAGCGGTATATCGTCGGCGGATGCCAGCACCTGGCCGTTGCGGGGCGTGCCGATGGCGACCAGGAGTTCCGCGTTCTCAAAATCAGAATCGGCGGGCAGGCTGGCGAAGACGGTGGAATAAGAGCCGGAGGTAATTCCATGCCGCGACCGGGATGAGGTGGCATTCCAGGAGCCGGCGGACGAATCGCGCAGCCATTCCTGCAAGCCGGTGTGATTGGTGACGGTGCGCATGCCCGCGAGGTCGAAGGGAACAATGGAGTGCAGCCAGGGCGTGGCGTTGATGTCGGAAACCGCCCCGACGCCGACGATGAGATGGCCACCGGCATTCAGCCAGGCGAGAAGCGCGTTCACCTGGCCGAGACCGAGGCCGGGCGCTTCCTCGGAATTGAGATAGAAACTGTCCATGCCCTCCCATTCAATCGGATTGTCGGGCAAAATGGCGCCCTCGGCGAAGCGGGCGACGGCGGGCTGCATATCAGGGTTCCGCGCGGTGATCTGGCGGATGACCGGCGTGCCGACACTGCCGGCTGGGAGCGCACCGAGAAGGGTGACGCCGGGGGCAAGCGCATTTCGCGGCCCGAGATTGGAATGCTCGGCACGAACCCGGCCATGTTCATCCAGGAGCCGGACGTCCCAATAGTTCTGAAAGCGGCCGGCGGAGAATACGGGGATGGAGAAGCGTTTGAGCGTGCCGGTGGGCAATTCCACAACCATGCGGCGGGTCTGGCTGCTGTTGTAATCGCCGGCGGACACCTCGATGACCCCGTCGAAGGTCGGGCCGTCGTTTTTCACCTCGCAAACCACGGGGAACCAACTGGCTTCGGGAATGATGCCCCCGCCGCCAAGATCGCCGTAGCCAAGGAAGACGTCGAACTGGATTTCCGCGCGGGCAGTGGGCAGAAAGATGGCCAGAAAAAAAAGCAGGGCGACCAGACGGCGCGTTCCGGTTCCGGCGACCGGTGAAATTGGCGGCTTCCCTGAATTCACGATTTGCGTATTGAGCGCTCCATTACCTGCCTCTTATAAAGAGACAGCCACGGCTTGGCAATGTTCAAATCTCCGGCGCATATTGCGATGGATGCCGGGGGTTGCATCGGTTAGGATGGATGAAATCAGCATTCGTCTGGAGAGTTGGGATATTGGATTGAGCCGTGGACTTTTACCTGAATCGCGGAGGCCGGAACGAGGGGCCCTTCCCCTTGTACGAATTGCGCCGGCGCCGGGAGTCGGGGGAACTGGGCGGTTCGGAGCATGTCTGGCGCGAGGGAATGACGGGCTGGCAGTCACTGGACGCGGTGCTGGCCCAAAACCCGCCGGCGAGCCAAGGCCCGCTCCCGCCGCCGGTTCCCGCCCCGGCCCGGAAGCGGCCTTCAAATCAAGGAACCAACTGGGGAGTCGTGACGGCATATTCGCTGTTCGCGGTACTGGTGGTTGCAGTGACGATTTATGGGGTAAAGTTCAGGGCGACCCTGGATTCGAGCCCGCGCCGGACACTGTTCCAGCCCTATCAAGCAGCAAGGCAACAGCAACAGGAGGCGCTTGCGGCGGCCCGCAAACCCGTGACGTGGACCTCAAACACGTTGACGATGGCCGAGGCGAAGAAAATCGAGGCCAGATTCACGGAAAGGCAATGGATCACGGGCTACCAGGAGCATGGGGATCACAGCGCGGCCTGCGATGCGGAAGCGGAACAATTTCTGCGGACATGGTTGGACCGGCTCAACGACGTCGATACCCACACCAATCTGCCGGCCACCGCGCAACTGGCCGAGAACCTCGCCACCAATCCCGCCTGCGCGGACCCGCTGTTGCTGGCGGCGACGGCCATGAACAGCAGGGGGTGGAGCAATAAAACAATGCGGCTGGAACTGGCCCTCAACGGTTTTGAAAACTCAAAATACAACGGCTATGTCAGGCTCTTTGCCGCGCTCCAGCTCCGGGAATCCGTGGCCGGTCAAACAGACCGGGTCACGGCGCTGGACGCGAAGGCCTTGACGTTTTTTCGGGAAGCGCTGGGGGACGGGAGCTTCACAGCCGCGGAGCAGGAGGTGTGCGCCGAAAAAATCATGTATGCATGGAGCAAGAACTTTTTTTTACAGAACGGGCCGGCGACCGTCCAGGCGGCACGGGACGCGGGCAAAACCTTTGAATGGCTGGCGCTGGTCCTGGAGGGCCAGGACGAAATCAACCAGACCTGGAAGGCGCGCGGGAATGAATTCGATTACAAAGTAACGCCGCAGGGACGGGAGGGATTTATCATAAATCTGGCCGCAGCAAGAAAAGCCTGTTCCCGCGCATGGGCGCTCGATCCGTCCCTGCCGATGGCCCCCTCGGAAATGATCCAGGTCGCCGAGGGAGATTCCGGCATCGAAGAAATGCGGATGTGGTTTGATCGGACGGTCATGGCCCAAATTGATTATCCGGCGGCGTGGTCCACGATGCGAAACGGGCTCCGCCCGCGATGGTACGGCAGCCTTGAAGCGATGCTGGAGTTTGGGGTGACCGCGGCAAACACCGACCGGTTTGACACCGTCGTGCCCGGCGAGTTCATGGGCAGTGTCCGGGACATCGAAATCGACCAGCAAGGGCCGCGAACGGGCGCGATATACGGCAACCCGGAAGTCTGGCTGTATGTGCAGCGGGTTTGCGAAGGGTATCTGGCCACCCCGTTGTCGGCCGCGGAGGCGGAAAAATGGCGGAGCAGGTATGCGGTGGCGGCCTATCTTGCCAGGCAGTACAGGGTGGCCCGGTCGCAACTTGAGTTTCTAAACTGGAAGCTGGCGGCATCGGAACGGCTGGATTGGGGCGTGGATCTTTCCCTGATGAACCAGGAAGTGGCGGCACACACGAGCCCCAATGCTGACAACGTGGCGGCAGCGGAGGCCGCGCGCGACCGGGGCGATCTGGACCAAGCCTTGAATTTATACAACCAGATCCTCGCCGAACAAAGGATCGGGCCGCGTGTCCGGCAATTTGCCCGGGCCCGCGCCGCATCCCTGGACACGGAAATCCATCTCAAGACGGGCGAATGGGTGGATTTCATGCCCGATCCGACCAACAACCTGACCTGGAGTTTTGTGATGGGCCAGCCGGTGTTTCCCACCAACGGCGTGGTTGAGGTTGACGGATCCCCGGGCGGCCATGCGCTTTATTCGCGGGTCCGGGTGGGGCGCAATTTTGAGGTAAAGGGGGATTTTGAATTTTCGAAATCAGTCTTCGGAGAGCATCGAGCCGGATTGGTGATGGGCATGCCGGAATTCGATTCCAAACACGGCGATTGGGATTGGTACGGGTTCCAGATTCGTCAGGCCATGAACGGGGAGCAGACGGCAAGTTTTTCAGTCGGCTGGAGCACGTCAACGGTTACCAATCGAGTCGTCCTGCATGAGGGAATCAACAGCTTCACCTTCCGGCTGCAAGGAGACAGATGCTCCGCCACGGTGAACGGCCGGCCGGTTTTCATAAATCAAGAAGCGCCGGGACCAATCAAAGCCTCCGACAAGGGGTTCCTGCTGGGGCTGGGGGCGTATGATTGGATGCAGGAAATCGTGAGCTACCAAAACATCCAGGTTCGCAAGATTTCACCTTGAACAAAATCGCCGGGGTTCAGGGCAGTTGCTGCACGCGGTAGAAGCTTTTGTTGTTGGTGGAGGGCAGGCCCTGGAACGCGAAGAAGTTGCTGACGATGATGTTGGTGCCGGTGGGATTGGCGCTGATGCTGCTCCAGGCGCCGATGACATTCGTGCTGATGGTGGCCCAAGTGCCGGCGGACAAGTTGGTGCGCACCTGGATGTAATTGGTGGTGTTCGGGTTCAAGTTCTGAACCGTGAAGCTGACGGAACCGCCCGGGAGGTAGCTGATGGCGGAAATTTGAGGGACGTTCCGATAGGCCGCCCACATGAGATCAACGAAGTTCACGTAGGTCTGGTGGTAACCGCCGCCGCTGAGGATCTTCCATGATTGCCCCTGCCAAAAATCGGAATCGAGCGACAGGCCCGCCTCGTTTTGCATGGCGGCCAGGTCATTGGGATCGTCGGGCACGAACATCCAGCGGTCCGTGTAGGCGAAGAATTGAGGATGATTCCAGGCGGCCTGCATTCCGGGAATGAGACGGGCGGCGAGCGCCTCGCCAATCCAGGAGACGCTGGTGCAACAGCGGCGGTACTGTTCGCCTATGGTGTTGGTCCATGCGGAAGGCGGCAGATGCTCGTAGGGGCCCCAGCCGGGGTTGACGGAATTCCCATTGATGCCCACGTGGCCGCCATAGACGGCCGTCTGCGGCTCGGTATGCCATGACTTGGTGTACGTGCCCGCCGGCGGAGTCTGGATGACCCAGATGGTCTGCATGTCCTCGCCGAACTGCGAT
>DATMLG010000430.1:0-21891 GCA_035570675.1 Verrucomicrobiia bacterium
CAGAACGCCGAACCACAAGATGCAACCTCAAAAATGCCCATTCTTCGGTCGGGAAGCGCGGGAACCGGGTCGCTCAAGCTGCGAGCCGTCGGCAAAAAACCCCTCGTGGCTATTACCGCCTGCATGCGCAAGCTCGTCATACTCATGAACCGCCTCCTCAAAAATTATGATTTCCAACTCGCCAATTAACACCGTTGCTTTATGTTTGGCATCCTATGAGTGCGCACAGCAATGGTTCGGGACCGCGCTCCAATAGCTATTCGGAGAATCGGTTTACTAACTGGTCTGAGTATGAGCCTTGGTGGCTTGAGATTCAGGCCGTTTTCAAGCGTTTTGACGGAAAGATCGCCAAGCGTCCTGTGTTCCCAAAGATTATTGAATTGCCTGCTTTGGAGGGTTTTATCAGACCGTGTTCGGCAGGCGAAGTTGAGGCCCAATTGACTAATTGTTCGTCCGATTTCTTGAAAGGTCTGCGCGCAATTTTCATTTTATCGGGCACTCAAAAACAACTGAAGAGTTGGGGAAAGACGACGACTTTTTACGGCCACTATTGGAACCGCTGTGTTTTTCTTCACGCCTACCCATTCGGACGAGCTGAACTCACATCGCTGCGACGGTTTTATCTGCGCGATGTTTTGATGCACGAGATTGGGCATCACTTAGATACCCAGAATGTGACGCGTAAGGATCGGGAGAAATTCGCCGAACAATTCGTGAGAACACACGGATGAGCGGCAGAGCGTCTTAGCAGATTCGCTCAAGTCCTCACGAATGGACTCAATTCCACACTGAGATTTTCTTGCGGTTTTTTTGAAACTTTTTGCCCGGGGCGGAGTCTATCAATACGGAGGGGAATAAATTTCCTGCCGTGTGCGGGTTCTTTGACAAACTGTACCGGTAAGAGTCACGACCGAGCGACTGACAAACATCATCGTACAAGTGACACCCTTATCGTGAATCTGTCAGTGAGGATTTGACAAAGCAAAGATTCGGAATATAATGTTTGGCGTTGGTTGTCGGTTGGGCAGGAGGATGCCCCTGAAAAGATGAGCCTGCGTGCTTTTTGTTTACGCGCGCGGCGCGGCGCGATGCCTGCATGGCAGCGCGGGCAGGTTCTTTGACAATCTAAAAATAGGCCTGGGGCGTGAGGCTCCGGGCGCGGGGACAAACCCCGACAGGGAACTGTCGGGGCAACGTGTGAACTCCAAACGGGTTTGCGGATTTTCAAATCACGGATGAACACCGTTGGCACGTCGGGTCGGAGACGGCGCTCCACTGAAGCAGTCGGACCGCTTACGGTCCGCCTGGGACCGGATAGGACCGCCTGGGACCGGATAGGACCGCCTGGGACCGCTTAAATTTTTTTCTCCACGCAAAATGGTGGCGAAAAAAGCTGCTCCCGGATTGTAGTCATCCTTGGTGGTAACGCAACGGGTTGTGGTGTGTTGATGTTTCCGCGCGGCAAGGTGCCGGAAAAATCGCATTGTGTCGGATTATGTCGGAAAAAATCGGGTGGGGGAATGGGCGAGACGCCCAACCGTACCCGCAGGACGCGGGTGCTAACCGGCGGCTTTTATGCCGTTTTGCATAAAATTCGATGCAAGTGGTTGATTTCCGGCGTCTGGGTGCGGAATTCGGTCCTTCCGGACTGGCACCAAGGCGGAGTGCGGAATGTCACTCGAAGTCTGGGCCGCTTTGGGCCGCTTAAGGCCGCTTCACTGAATGCAGAGTTCGGAGACTTGAAGGCGGAATGTGACGGAAGTTCAAGGTCCAAAGCCCATGATTGAGCGTCGGCCGGTCCGAAGTTTGGTCGGCCATTTCACCTTTGACATCATCCACCCGACCTGTCTCAGTCGTGGTCCGGCTGACATGTTTGAACTCTGCCGATGATCCAGATGAGTGCGACTCTTCCAATTTCCCCCATGCTATCATGAAGAGAGTCTTGTGCATGCTTGCGTTGCTGCTCGCCGGGGCAATTTGCGCTCACGCCGCGGACCCGGAGGTCTCGTTGCCAGACTTGATACAGGGCGCGCAACAGTGGGCGCAGGACAATCTCGATACCAACGTCCTCAATGCGCTTCCCAAATTGGACGACCCCGCCGTGCAACAATTTCTTCATGACCTGCAAGAGCGTTTCCAGGGTGACTACGTGGTGGATCTCGCGGAACTCCGGGATTCCGCGCGCACCTTCCTGCCCCTGCTGGCAAGCCGGGAGGAAACCCGGCCTTACGCCGCATGGCTTCTGGCACGGATGGATTATCTCGATGTCGCCGACGAAATCCGCATCACAATTCCGGCGCCGGCTGCGGAAACCAACGCCCCGCCGCCGCCCATGACCAATCCGCCGGCGCAAATGGAACGGGAAATCTGGGTGAAACAGGTTTCCGGGCGTCCATGGTCCCCCGCCGCAAAAGAGTTCGTGCCCGTTCTAAAGCCCGTTTTCTCCGCCCAAAAAATCCCGCCGGAACTGGTCTGGGTCGCGGAGGTGGAATCGTCCTTTGACCGCCGCGCGGTGAGTCCGGCCGGAGCCGCTGGACTGTTTCAATTGATGCCGGACACGGCGAAACGGTTCGGGCTTTCGCTCTGGCCGCGGGATCAACGTTTTCAGGCCGAACCCAGCGCGAACGCCTCCGCCCAATACTTGAAGAGCCTTTACAACCATTTTCAGGACTGGCGTCTGGCCCTGGCCGCTTACAACGCCGGGGAAGGCGCGGTGCAAAAGCTTTTGGATCGCTATAAGACAAAAAATTATGACGACATCGCCGGACACCTGCCCGCGGAAACGCAATTGTACGTGCCACGGGTCGAGGCTGTGATATTCCAGCGCGAAGGCGCGAAACTGGAACAACTTGCCGCGCCGCTGTGACGGCGGCGGCGTATCCAGCGAACCTCGAGTACGCCAATAAATGGGCATTCAGGCTTGCCGTGGAGCGGAAATTTCCGCATCTTCCCCGGCGTTGAAATGCCTCGGGATGGCTCGATTTTGAAAACGCCGGATTTTATGTCCAAAACCAAACTGACAACAACAGCGGCCCTGGTTGCCCTGCTTCTGGTGGCCTGCAACAAGAGCGCCGATAATTCGACCGCCCCGGCCGGCGGCTTGATGAAAGTGCGCGTGGGTTACATCGGACTGACGTGCGAAGCCCCGATTTTCATGGCTGTTGAAAAGGGTTTTTTCAAGGACGAGGGGCTGGACGTGACATTGGTCAAATGCGAGTGGGCGAACTACAAGGATGTTCTGGCTTTGGGCGGGTTTGACATCACCCATCATCTGGTCATGTATTTTCTCAAGCCCATCGAGCAGGGGTTGGACGTGAAGTTCCTCGGCGGCATCCATCGGGGTTGCCTCCGCGTGCAAACCGCCACTGGCAGCAGCATTCATTCGGTGGAGGATTTGCGCGGCAAACGCATCGGCGTCCCGGGCATGGGAACGCCGCCGTTCATTTTTGCGAACCGCGTTCTCAATGCGCACGGCATCGACCCGGGCAAGGAAATCAGCTGGCGCGTTTTCCCCGCCGGCGAACTGGGCCTCGCCTTGCAAAAAGGGGACGTGGACGCCGTGGCCGACTCCGAGCCAATTGGCACCCTGCTCACCGCCGATGGCAAGGTCCGTAACGTGGCCGATCAGGCGACCGAGATGCCCTACAGCGACGAATACTGCTGCGCAGTGCTGGCGAATGGCAAATTCGTGGCCGCCAATCCGAAGGCCGCCGCGGCGGCGACGCGCGCCCTGTTGCGCGGGGCCAAATGGGTCGAGGCCAATCCGCTGGCTGCGGCCAGATTGTCGGTCGAGAAGAAATATCTCGCTTCGAATCCGGAATTGAATGCCGTGGCCATCTCGCACCTGCGCTACGTGCCGAGTGTTTCCGGCGCGGAAGCCGCTGTCAAATCCGCCGCCATCGCCATGCAGAAGGCCGGCATGCTCAGCCCCAGCACGGATGTCAACGAACTCGCCAAGCGCGCCTTCGTGCATCTCGACGGTGTCACGGATGAATGGATCAATTCCCTCCAGGTCGAGAAGGTTGCCGGCGGTCAGTTGCCGCCCGATGAGGACATCCGCCTGCGCATCGAACTGGCAACCTCCGGCGACCCGTGGTGTGGACAATCCTGCTGCAACCTCGCGACCAAGTGATCAGTTCCACGCAAGAAATCAAGGGCACGATTCAACTGGCGCCCGCCGTCATCGCGCCTGTCACGTTGACACTGCGGCTCCGGACTCTCGCGGCGATTCCACTGTCGGCGCTTGCGGCGTTGGGCGTCCACTTTGCCGTTTTGTCGCATGAACCCGTGCCGGAAACGCAGTCGTATTGGGTGATTCATTCCTATTGGGTGCTTCTGGGTGTGATGCTCGGCGCCTCCATTGTGATGGCGGGAATCCAGGCAATTGTGCCGGGGTTGCGCCGCTGGATGCAGGAAATGTTTCCGATCATTGCTGCGGCAGTAGCGTTGCTGGGCGTTTGGGATTTGATCACGACCGGTTTTCGATGGCTTCCGCTGCCTTACTTTCCCGGGCCGGCGGCCGTCTTGCAAAGTCTCATCAATGACCGCGGCGTCCTGTTCGACAGCACCTGGCATTCTTTGGTGCTGCTGCTTGGCGGTTATGCGGTGGGGGTTTTTGTCGCGTTGATTACTGGCGTCTGCATCGGCTGGTTTGCTCATGCCCGCTACTGGGGCATGCCTTTGTTGAAAATTATCGGCCCCATTCCCGCGACCGCCTGGATTCCATTGGCCATGGTTGTTTCGCCGTCGGCCACGTTGTCGGCCGTGGGATTGATCGCGCTGTCCGTCTGGTTTCCGGTGACCATGCTGACCGCCTCCGGCATCTCCAACACCCGCGCCTCCTACCTGGATGTCGCCCGCACGCTTGGTGCTGGCCGGGCCTACCTCATTTTCCGCGTCGCTATTCCGGCGGCGATGCCCAGCATCTTCATCGGCCTGTTCATGGGCTTGGGCACCTCCTTCCTGACCTTGGTGGTCGCCGAAACCGTCGGCGTCAAGTCAGGTCTCGGCTGGTATGTAAGCTGGGCGCAGGGCTGGGCGGAATACGGCAAGGTCTTCGCGGCCCTGATCATCATGGCCGCATTTTTTTCCACCATCATGACCGTGCTCTTCAAAGTCCGCGACCGTGTGCTGGTCTGGCAAAAAGGCGTGATCAAGTGGTGACCGCGCCCGCGCCAGCCGCCGCTGCGGAAGCCTCCTCCCTCCGCGCGCGCGACGTCTGCAAGAGCTTCCCCGCTCCCGGCAATCCCGGCGTCCGCACCCTGGCGTTGGCCGGTGTTTCGCTCTCCATCGAGGCGGGCGAACTGGTCTCCCTCGTCGGGCCCAGCGGTTGCGGAAAATCCACGCTGCTGCGTCTTATCGCCGGCCTGGACTTTCCCGATTCGGGCGAACTGCTGGTCGGCGCCGGGCCCATTCCCGGCCCCAGCGCCGAGCGCGGTCTCGTTTTTCAAGACCCCAACCTTTTCCCGTGGCTCACCGTGCGGCGCAACATCGAGGCCGGCCTCGTTGCCCGCGGGGTGCTTCACGAAAAACGTCAGGAGGTGGATGAATTCATGCGCCTCGTCGGTCTCGAATCCTTTGCCAACGCTTATCCCCATCATCTTTCCGGCGGCATGGCCCAGCGCGTCGCCCTCGCGCGCGCGCTCATCAATCATCCCAAGGTGCTGCTGCTGGATGAGCCGCTCGGCGCGTTGGACGCCTTCACGCGCATGAAAATGCAGGACGAAGTCCTTCGCCTCTGGCAGGCCCGTCGCACCACGATGCTTTTGGTGACGCACGACATTGATGAAGCAATTTACATGAGCGACCGCATCGTCATCATGAGCCCGCGCCCCGGACGCATCGAACAAATCATCCCCGTCACCCTGGACCGGCCTCGCCAGCGCAACAGCCCCGAATTTCTTCACCTCCGCGGCGATATTTTGGAGCAACTACACTTCGCCGGCAAATCAACGGACGGTTCCCAAACCTGAAGGCGGGCAGGGGACCGGCTCGCAGTTCCAATCAGCCCGCAGATGCAAGACGTCTCATGGCGCGGGCGTGTGCCAGCCGAGGACGAAATAGGTGACCGGCGTCGTGCCTGCGTTGCGGATGGCATGCGGGCTGTTGGCGGCATTGAAGATCACCGAACCGGGCCCTACCGTTTTCCATTCGCCGTTCACCAGCGCGTCCACGGTTCCCTCCTTCACCACGATCACCTCCTCCTCCGCGTGCTGGACCGGCGGACGGGCGGGCTCGCCGGGCTGGACCGTGGTGGAGTGAAATTCCATCACGTCCGTTGTCGCCGTGCGTGATTCAAAAAATTTGCGGGACAGCCGGTATCCGTTCGTCCTGACCTCCACGGAATTCCAGTCAATCGCCGCGGGGCCCATGATTCCATTCGTCGCCTGCGACAGGTCTGTTTTCGAGTCTTCAATCGTGTCCCCATGTTCGGTCCTGGCCGGGGTCAGCGAGGAGTGCCATTCAAAAACGTGGTAAACCGCCGGGATGTCCCCGACGTTCCGCATGTCGTGCGTGATATTGCAGGCATTGAAAACCACCGAGCCGGGCCCGACGCGTATCCATTTGCCGTCGATCAATGCCTCCACTGTCCCTTCGCGGATGACGACGATCTCCTCCTCCGGATGATGATGCGGGGGATGCGAGGCCATTCCCGGGTTCAGCGTGGTGACGTGGCACTCCAGCCGGTTCAACGTCGCCGTGGGCGCGTCAAAGAATTTCCGGACGGACCCGTGCTCGTTCGTGGTCGCCTTGACAGAATCCCACTCGACAGCCAGGGAACCCATCACCGGCTTCGAGTTTGTTTGCGCCCGCGCGGCCGGGCTGGCAACACAGAGTATGGCGGTGAAAATGAGGATGAGACGCCTCGTAGTGGTCATGGGAATTTATTCATACCGGCAAGCCTTGCCGAATGTCAATGTTCCGTCAGGCTCTCTGCTGAGCCCCGCCTTGCATTGCAAACAGGTGGCAAAACGCGCCCACGGTTCCGGTTTGTGATGGAATTAGGCCGGAAATTGATGCGCAAAAAAACGGCGCCAGGTTGCTGGCGCCGTTCGTAAGATTTTTTTTCCGGTTAATCAGGCCTTGCGACGGCGAAGGAACGCCGCGCCAGCCAGTCCCAAACCGAGCAGGGACAATGTGGCCGGTTCAGGAGTCGGGGTGACGCTGATATCAGTTACATACACCCCGGTACCGGTGCCATTGCCATTCTCAATCAGTCCCAGTCGGAAAAAAGTGTCCGCAGGGGGCATGGCATAACCAACCGCAGCCATGTTGATCGTAATTGTGCCTGAGAATACCTGGCCGCTGGCCAATTGGGTGCCATTCAGTTGGAGTTCATTGGGGGAGCCATAATCCTGCGCATAGTAGCCGCTGCCCGTGTTGACGAATGTGCCAAACTGCAGGAAAGTCGCACCTGTAATGGCGGCCGTATTGACGTAATAGGTATAGCTGATGTCATAACCGGCCGGGTTGGCGGCGGCCGCTTCCATCGTCGGGGTGAAATTGGGGTCGTTCAATGCATAGCCGGAGGCGACATTTGCCACTTGGAAACCGCCGTTGGGAACGAACATGTAGTTGACCCCGCCGATGCTTGAGATTGTGGGGGTCGAGCCACCGCCGAAACCTCCTAGAGACCAGCCATCACCGGTGGTATCGGGGAAATTGTAAACAACCGACTGGCCTTGGGATTGAATCGCGCCAAGACCAAGAATGGCAACTGCTGCTGCCAAACTGGAAATCTTCGTTTTGTTCCTATTGGATGTCATGGTCATGAGGTTTTAAGTAGGTATTTATGTGGTTTTGTTCTGGACTCGAATTAACACTTCTTAGCATGGGATTATTCATTAAGCAAGGAGAAAGTAGGTCTGCCATCTGATTTCAGTTAAATTATTCCAAATCTATGGAAGGTGTCCGTACAATCCCTGATCCCAGACTCGCTTAAAGCGCATCGATGATTGCCGATTGGTATGGGAGTGTAAGCCCGGCTGCATCGCGTGGCCGCGGGAACCCGCAATCACGGCGCGCTGATCCGATAAAACTGCTCCGGCTGGTTGGTTGCGGTCGTGTCAACAAACTCGTATTGGCCTGGATTGCCCTCGACCGCCGTTCCCATGTACAGCCATTGCGCCAGGTTCGTGGAACTCCATACGCTGTAAGTCGCACTGGAGGATCCTCCAAAATTCAACGCGAACGACCCGCTCCCGTTCGTGCTCGTCATCCAGGAACCGTTCATGGATTGCGGCGCCTGCGGCAGATTGATGTTCACCGTCACCTGCGCCGGCACGGACCCGCCAAGTCCATTGTTCGCGGTGAAATTAAACGTCGCATACGGATTGCCGGTACCGTTCGACCCCGGCGCAAAAACCACCCGCCCGCCCGTATCGCTCACCAGCGTGTTGTCGGCATTGATCGCGCTTCCGCGCACGCCGCCGGAATACTGGTAAAGCGTCCCGGCCGACGGCAGGCTGCCGACGTAATAACTCAAAGGATTCCCGTCGAGGTCCGAGCCGGAAAGCGTCATCACCACATCATGATTTACATAACCCGCCGCCGTTTGTGAATTGGCCTGCAACGTTTGGTTGCGCGGCAACAGGGTATAAAAAGAATAGGTAAACTCGTTCCAATCATTGCTCGACGACACAAACTGCACCTTGATACGTACCGCGCTCTTCCCGCTGGTGAAGGACGCCGGTATCATGAAATCCTGGTCCCGCCAGTTGTGTATGTCTTCGAAGCCGCCTTGGTACCAGACGCCTACGAGCGCGCCGTTCGCATAAACATCGGCCGTCTGGTTCGCGACACCCTGGTCGAACCGCCGGCGGAGGATGGCGCCCGCGTTGGTGGATTGAAGGCTCATCGTGAACTGGCTGTATCCCTTCTGCGCCCGCCCGTCGTCCGTGATGTTCACGCTGTCAAAGTTGCCGTCGTAGGAATAGGTGCGCGAACCGTTCCAGGTTTGCGTGTTGATGGAATAGACATGCGCCGTTTCGCTCGCGGTATTGTCCACGTCCAGTTGGTCGGTCAGGACCGCCCGGCCCACCGGCTGATAGTAATAATACGCCAGCGTCCACACATTTTCCGAAACAACGTCCCCCGACCCGTGCTCGATTCCCGCGTGGATGTGCCGGCGGAACGGTATCGCGTCCTGCATGAACAACCGATACGCCGCCGTCCGGTCAAAATTCGTGTCCGCCACTTGGGCCGTGTTGCCATGGGTGGGCTGCGTGAACAATCCATGGTCAAAATACCAGCCGCCATTGTAAAAATCCTCCGTCCCCGTTCCGTAGATTGCCGGGCTCTCGTTGTCATCCACGTAAATCCGCTCGTCCCCCTCCAGATAACTGCGGTCGATGGGACCCATCATGGATTCCACCACCCCCACCAGATGCCCCGTTCCCACCGCGTCCAGCATCAATATATCCGCCCCGTTGGTCGTCGGCGTTTCGCTGCGAAACTGCGTCTTGAAATACCCGACGTTTGTGAATGAATCCGTGAACGGTTTGTGCCGGATTTCAAAATAAATATTGGTCGTGTCCGCGGCCCGCTGGCTGACCAGTTGCACCACCGCCCGGCTGGCGAACGGCATCGGGAAATACACATACATGTTGTTGCTGGCATCCATCCCCACCGGCAGTCCCCGCGTGGCGTACGGCGCAAATTGCCCCATCGCAAAAAACGAGCCGATGGGCGCATAAACGCCGGGATTGGTTTCATTGTCATAGGAAACCGCCAGCCACAAATTCGTAAGCAGGTCCAACGTGTTGGTTGACGGCGCGGCTGGCGGATATTGAAACGTCTGCGTCCCCGTCCAGGTCTGCGAGCTGATCACATAACCGTGCGCATTTTCCGAGATCGTGTTTCCCACGTTCATTGAATCGGTCAGCACGTTCGTCCCACCGATCGTGGAATACATCCAATAATAAAACTCGTTCCAGTCCAGCGATGAACTTACGAACGCCACCTTGACCGTGATTGAACTCTTGCCGGTGGTGAAACTTGACGGGATGTTGAAGCTGTCATCCCGCCAGCGGTAGTTGCCATCCCCGCCGGAATTGAACCATTGCCCCACCAGCGCGCCGTCCACAAAGACATTTGCCTTCTGGTCAGCAATTCCGTAATCCAGCCTACGGACCAGCATGGCGCCGGAGTTGCTGGAATTCAGGCTCATCGTGAACTGGCTGAAATTCGTGTCCGCCCGGCCATTGTCCGTCAGCGTCTGCGGCAACGACGGCCCAATTCCAGGAATGCGCAGCTTGATCGAGGAAATCGAACGCGGCCCGGCGACATCCAACAGCGTTTGCGTCGCCCCCGCCCCAAGATCAATGGTGTTTGACACCACCGTATTTCCGGCGTCGCTTTTGGGGTCCAATCCCGCGTTGTTCCACAAATTTCGCACCGCGCTGGAATCTTCCGCGCCGGTCCAGGTGGTGATGGCAGTGTCCGGCGAATAAACATGACAGCCAATATTGTAGTAAAAGGTGGTGCTCGTTCCGTTGGACTCTATCTTGATCGATTTTTTGAACGGCAGCGGCAGGTAACAGAAGTAGCCTCCGCTCGACACGGCTTCATCGCCGACCAGTGGCGACAAAAACGGCGCATTCGTCCCGCTGAAGAGATCATTGAGCAGCATGTTGATGCTCGGGGTGGTCTCGCCGTCGAAATAAACTTGGATGTAGTCCACCGCCGGGTCAAATCCCGTGAACCACAGCCGGTAAACCGTCCCCGGCCCCTGAATATCCAACAGCACCTTGTTGGTCCCGTCATTATACAAAAAATTCCCGGCATCCGCGTTGCCGCCCGACCGGTCAAAGCTCGACTGCCCGGCCGCCATCGTATCCAGTTTCAAATAAGGCAGCCGCTCAAACTGCGCCATGGCATCCAGTCCGTAAGGCTCCGTGGCGGCGGCCTGCGCGTTCGCCGCCGCAAAGTTGAATGCCGTTTGAACCATCAACCACAACGCAAGCAGGCTGCATCGCGCAACCTTCTGCCTCTTGGAGAAGCCCCTGCGCCCGCAAAGAACTGCTGTCTGGATGGCTCGCATTGGGTTCTGTCCCGAAGACGTACCATGGATGATTTAATCCATGTCCACGTTGCCGCACAGATGAACCTCGAGGCCGAGCGCGGCGAGCATGGCTGCCTTGATGCGGCACGCGCGATGGGCCTGCCGGCGGTTGGGTGCGTACACCACCTGGATGTGATTGGCCTTGTGCCGGGACATCATTTGATCGCGGGTGATGCCGTCCAGCACGGCGTGCATGATGGGCCATTGAGGTGTGGTTTCGCGCCAGCGTTCCGTGGTTTCATTTAGGGGAAGCTTGACGGATTCGCAGACGCCGAGGTCGCAATGCAGTTTGCCGCCCATGATGAATACGCGGCTCCAGACCAGATGGCCGGGCTTGGAAATGCCCTTGATGGTGCCTCCACCCAAACGGAAATACATCGCGGGCTGCCGTTCACTCGATGCGCCCTTGAACCCTCCGATCAGATGCGCAGGGGGAACGGCGCCGGAAATGAGAAAAACCCACACGTAATCATTGATGCCCTGGCCGCGATAGTGACGGCCCCAACGGAGATCGTGCAGAGTGTTCTCCGGGGAGAAACCCAGTTCCCGCCAGAGGCGATACGTGACCAGACCATCCAGCCCGGCGCATTCGTCCACTTCATTAAAATGCGGAATCGCTTCCCCCGCATGGATGATGCGGCCCGTTTTTGCGCAGCGGACGGGCGGGCGATCGGTATTGTTGAGCAGGCCCTCGACCAGATCACTGGCCGGGGCGAGGTCTTTGAGACCCTGCTGGTATTGAATTCCAATGGTGGCGCAGCCAAACTCCGCGGCAAGGCGCACGGCGGCGATGTACATTTTGCACTGGCCGAGCGTCTGGGCCTCGGTAAGTTCGGTCGCGTCATCCGTGCCCCAATCAAACTTCATGCCCTTCTTCAAAAGCCAGTTGAGAACCGCCCGGGCCTCGGCGTCAGGTACATCCCTCATGGCCGCATACAGGGTGGACTGGCTCAGGCGTTCCTTGAAGACGCCGGTGGGGTGCAGCAGTTCATCGGGAATGATGGCATTGAACATGCCCATGCAGCCCTCGTCGAACACGCCCATGATGGGTTTTTCTTCCATGAATCTTCGCGCCGCGCTCCGGGCAATATTCTCATCATCGGCGGGAATATCGAGGCGGCGCAGGTCTTGGACATGGCTTTCGTCGTGCCTCACGATTCCCTCCTTCAACCATTGACGCAGACCGTCGAGAAAGAACCCGTCGGCGAATTTCTCGCTCCAAAGCGTGCTGTAAGCGACGCCGGCCTTCGTGAGCGAGCCGTTCAAGTTCAGCATCCCGACCAATCCCGGCCATCGGCCGCTCCAATTGGCGACTGTCAGGATCGGGCCTCGATGCGTCCAAAGCCCGGCGAGGACGTGATGGCTATATTGCCACACGGCCTCGGCGACAACCAACGGCGCATTTGGGTCAAGCTTGCGAAAGACCTCGATGCCCCTTTTTTGGGAATCGATGAACCCATGGCGCTTTTGCGGGTTGTATGGATGCGCGCGGACCAGCGTCCATCCTTCCTTGCGGAACGCGCGGGAAAGTGTGGCCTCCATTTTTGCCTGCTCGGCCCAGCACTGCTGGTTGGCCGAGAGACGAAGATCGCCGCTGGATACAAGATAGGCGTGACGGGGTTTAAAAACTGCTTTTGATGGCATAAATCGGTCCTCCGTGATGTCTTTGGGTTCAGTTAAGTTCCTGGCCGCCAGTGGCGACGTTGCTTTTGTCAAACAACCGGCTGCCGAGGACAATTTCCTTCGGCACGGTTTCGCCCTTCAGGATTTTCAGGGCATTGTCGACGGCCTCGGCGCCGCCGGTGGGATATTGAAAGGTCGCGTCGAGGATTCCCTGGCTGACATAAGCGACGCCTTCCTGCGGGAGGGCGTCGATGCCCACAAACAGCATTTCCTTTTCGCGGCCGGCGGCCTTGGCGGCGAGATACGCACCATGGGCGCCGGGATCGTTGTGCGCGAACACGAGATCAATCTTGTCAAACCGCGAGAGCGCGGACTCCATCTCCGTGCGCGACTCCGGCTCAAGCCATTTCATTTCCGCTTGCAAGATGACCTGAATGTCGGAACCGGCTATGCCGTCGCGAAAACCGGTGTGGCGGTCCTGCCCGGGCGTGGAGGTCATCAGGCCCGTCAGTTCGACGACCCTCCCCTTGCCGCCGAGCTTGCTGACAATCCACGCGCCGGCGGCCTTGCCGATCTTCTTGTTGTCCGCCCCGATGAAGCAGGTGTATTTGTCACCCAAAAGCCGTCGATCAAGGACGATGACCGGGATTCCCGCGTCCATGGCCTTGGCCACCGGCTCGGTGAGAGGCTGGGCTTCCTTGGGGCTGATGATCAGCAGGTCCACCTTCGAGTTGACGAATTCCTCGACCTGCGCCCGTTGCTGCAGGGTATCATTTTGGGCGTCCTTGAAGATCATCTTGAGTTCCGGATGATGGGCGGCGGCGGCGGCGATGTCGGCGTTCATCTGCACGCGCCAAGGTTCGCCGAGATTGCACTGGGACATGCCGATGGTGAACTGGCGGGCGGCCGGTGCGGGCGAGCCGATGGCTGCGGGTGGCGATGAATCAGATTTTCCACAGCCTCCCAGAAGAAATGCCGTGAGGGCGAGCATCGAAAATGCGCCCAGTGTTTTTGGGAATTGCTTGTCGGTTGCTTTCATAAGTTAATCAGGACTGAACAAATCATGTTCGGCTGCGTCTTTGGGTCAGAACGGCGGCGATGATGATCACGCCGGTCAACACCAGTCGCCCGGCTTCTGGAACCGCGTTGATGCTGAGAATTTTGTCAAGGTAACCAATGGTCAGGACGCCGAGCAACGTAAAGCCCATGCCGCCGCGCCCGCCCATCAGGCTGGTTCCACCGATGACGACCATGGCGATGGCGATCAATTCGTAGCCGCTGCCCGCCTCGGGATCGCCCTGCTGCTCCTGCGCGGCCTGGCAAATGCCGGCGACCGCGGCAAACACGCCGGAGGCAATGTACGCGCATGTCTTTGCCGCGACCACCGGGATCCCGGACAGGCGCGCGGCTTCCTCATTGCCACCAATGGCGTACAAATAACGGCCCCAACGGTGCTTGGCGAGCGCCATCCACGCCACCGTAACGCAAACCAGAAAGATCACGGTGACGACGGAAACATTTCCGCCCAGGATTCGCCGGTCCACCAGCCGGAACAAGCCGGGCACCGGCACGTAACGATAAGTGCCGTCCGCGTTCGGCACGGCCGTGGAAACTTTCATCCCACCGGAAGCGTATTTGGCCAGACCACGGGCTGTCACCATCATGGCAAGCGTGGCGATGAACGGTTGAACCCGCAGCCGTGCGGTCGTGAGGCCCGAGATCCCCCCGACCGCGGCGCCGACCAGCAGACAGAGCAATACCGACAGCCCGCCGGACCAGTTCCAGCGAATGCAAAAGGTGGAAACGCACACGGCCGTGAGCGCCAGCGTGCTGCCCACGGACAAATCGATGCCGCCCGAAACAATGACGAGCGTCATGCCGCACGCAAGTATCCCGTAAACGGACGCCTGCCGCAGTGTGTCGCGGTGAGTGCTGAGTTTGAAAAAGGCGTGGTCGGCATTGAATACGATTCCGACGGCCAGAACCAGCGCCAGAGCCAGGCAGGCGCGGGCGGCCGGGCCGGCAAGGAAACGATTCTGAGCCTTCGGTCCGGAGGCTGTTTGTGGCGACTCGTTCATGGGCTGTTAGTCTTGGTCGAAGTGTGTTCCCGACCCATGGCCGCCGTCAAAATTTTTTCCGCTGTTGCCTCGCTGCGCGCGAATTCCCCGGTGACGCGTCCGCGATGGAGGACGACAATGCGGTCGCTCAACGCGAGCAATTCCGGCATTTCGGAGGTGATGAGCAGCAGAGCCATGCCGCTGGCCTTCCATTCCTCCATGAGGCGGTAAATTTCGCGTTTCGCGCCGATGTCAATGCCGCGCGTCGGTTCGTCGAGCAGGAGCAGGCGGGGCCGGGTTTGAAGGCACTTGGCAAGGGCAACCTTTTGCTGGTTGCCGCCGGAAAGCCAGCCGACTTCTCCGTCGAGCGAAGCCGCAACAAGGTGCAGGGAGCCGGTGGTTTGCTGCGCCGCGGCGCGTTCGCGGGCGGGACTGCGCCATCCGTACGGCGACAATTCACGCAATCCGGCCAAAGTGGCGTTCGCAATCACGGAAAGAGTCAGCACAAGACCACTGGCCTTGCGATCATTCGTCAGCAGCGCGAGCCCCGCGTCAATGGCCTGCCGGGGTGACTTGAACCGGGCCGGCTTGCCTTCGAACGAACAGTCGCCACGTGTTGAGGAGCCGTATGCGCCGAACATGCCCCAGAACAACTCCGTGGCGCCCGAGCCTTGGAGGCCGGCCACGCCAAGGATTTCTCCAGCGTGAACTTCGAGAGAAACGCCGTCCACCGCGGGCTTGCCGGGGACGCCGCCGGGAGCGGGAACTGTAAAGTCGCGCAGCCGCAGAACTGGCTGGCCGGACGGCGCGGCCTTGGCTTTTTGCTCGATGACTTCGCCCAGTTCACGTCCGACCATCCATTGAATGAGCCGGGCGGGAGGAAGTTCGCCCGCCGGTGCGGTGCCAACGCACGAACCATCACGCAACACGGTGATGCGGTCGGCAATGCGCTCAATTTCTTCCATCTTGTGGCTGATATAAACAATGCCGATGCCGCGTTGCTTGAGAGTCTGAATGAGGCGAAACAAGGTTTCGACCTCGGGCATGTTTAACGCGCTCGTCGGTTCGTCCATGACCAGGATGCGGGCGTCACGGCTGAGGGCCTTGGCAATTTCAACGAGCTGCTGGACGGCCACGGGGAAACTCTCGACGGCTTCGCCCACATCAATGTCCAGCCCGAGCTGTTGAATCCAGCGCCGCGCCTCCTCGCGCTGGACGGCGGCGCGCACGAAGCCGGCTGCAACGGGATTTCTGCCGAGAAAAATATTGTCGGCCACGCTCATCGGACCGATGAGCGACAGTTCCTGGTGAATCACCGCCACGCCCAGCCGGCCGGCTTCCGCCGGCGAATGCGGGTGAACCGGGACGCCGTTGATTTCAATGGCACCCTCGTAATCCGGATGGACGCCCGCGAGAATCTTGATCAGGGTGCTTTTGCCGGCGCCGTTTTCCCCGGCGAGAACATGGACTTCTCCCGCGTTAATCTGAATGGAGACATCCCGCAGGACCGTGACGCGGCCAAAACGCTTCGTGATGCCGGAAAGGCGCGCCAAGGGCGGCTTGCTGGCTTGAACGTCCGGTGGGGCAGGATTCATGCAAGGCGGGGGCCAAAGGCGCTGGGGTTGGACATGGTGCGTCTAATGCGCCGGGAGGAGGTGATTTTTTTGCGAGGTCTTCATGATGGCTCGACTGGATGTACCGTAAACCAAGGCGCATGTCATTGAGAGTTCGCGTTTTTTTCTTGAGATTTTGCGCTGGGCACCTAGCATGGGAGACATCTTCCTCAAAACGCCAGCAATTTAGCCAAAAATGCAAATTCAACGCAGCCAGAAAGCCCGGTTTTTTGAAGCTGTTCCATGAATGCATTGAGGTTTTTTGACAGAAGGAATGACGGCGGTGCAGCCGCTGCTGGGATAGCTGTTTCATCACATTGCTGTTCATGAAAACGCCGCCCGTCCACCCCCACATTAAAAGCCGCCGTCGCGTGGCGTTGCTGATCGAATCATCACGGGCATATGGCCGCGGCCTGTTCCGGGGCATCGCCAAATTCGTCCGCGAACACCACGAGTGGTCGGTGCAGAGCGAGGAGTGGAAATGGACCGACGGGCTTCCTGCCTGGCTCAGGAATTGGGACGGCGACGGGGTGATCGGCCGGGTTGAGACCCCGGAAATGGCCAAACTCCTTCAGCAATTGCAGGTTCCGGTGGTGGATGTGCGCGGTTCCGTAGCAGGGCTGGATTTTCCGTTGATTGATACGGAAGACCGGCTGGTGGCCAGGCTTGCGGCCGAGCATCTCATGAACCGTGGATTCCGCGAGTTTGCCTTCTGCGGCTTTGTCGGGGCGAATTATTCGGATACGCGGTCCCATTGGTATCGCGAGCGGCTCAAGGAAGCTGGTTATACCTGCCACGTTTACAGCCCGCCGCAACGGTTGCGGGACGGCCAGACCATTGAGTATGAGAAGCGCGGACTGCTTTTCCAGGAGGACCTGGGGCGCTGGCTGCAATCACTCCCAAAACCGGTGGGGGTGATGGCCTGCAATGACATCCGCGGGCAACAAGTCCTTAATTTGTGCGGGCGACTGGACATTGTCGTTCCGGAGACAGTGGCGGTCATCGGCGCCGACAACGATGAAGTGTTGTGCGAGTTGTCCGACCCGCCGTTGAGCAGCGTCGTTCCGGACACACTACGGATAGGCTACGAAGCGGCGGCCTTGCTGGACCGTCTCATGGCCGGTGGCAAGGTGCCATCGAAACCGGTTCTCATCCCACCCCTCGAAGTGGTCAGCCGGCGTTCGACGGATGTTCTGGCGCTGGATGATCCGCATCTGGCGGCGGGTTTGCGGTTCATTCGTGAACATGCGTTTGATCCCATCACGATCAACGAAGTCGCGCGCGCGGCGGGGATGTCGAGGCGGGTGTTCGAACGGCGTTTCGTGGCGCAAATGGGCCGTCCGCCCAAGGCTGAAGTCCTGCGCCTCCGGCTGGAACGGGTCAAGCAGTTGCTGGCTGATACTGATTGGAGTCTGGCGGAGATTGCGGAAAAGACCGGCTTCAAATACGGCGAATACCTTCACAGCGTGTTCACACAAAAAGTGCGAATCACGCCCGGAAAATTCCGGCGGCAGGCGGACCTGGCGTCGCGGGGACGGTTCCGATTTTTGTAAATTCACGGGCGGATTCCAAGAGATCTTGTTCAAGAAGGAGAGGCCAAATCTGCCGCGCAGCGAAATCCGATCGTTGCACATCTATCTAGTCCCGGCCATGAGAGGATGAACTTGGTGGCGAAATTCGCGGGCCGCGGGCCGCCGTCCACATACCAGAACGATCCTTTGGCGGAGAAAAATGCGCCGCCGCGAATGATACAGAACCTGGTGCGTCCGTCACTGCGTTCGCTTTCCGTCCAATGCCACACGTTGCCGCACATATCGTGGCAGCCGAACGGAGATTTACCCGACGGAAAGGCGCCTACGGGAGTGGTGGCGCCCGATTGTCCGTCGTTGCAGCGACCGATCTCCCACGCATTTCCCCATGGATATTTTCGGCCGTCAGCGCCCTGCGCGGCATACTGCCATTCTTCTTCTGTCGGCAGCCGTTTGCCGGCCCAGAGCGCATAAGCCCGCGCGTCGTCGAGATCCACATAGACAACCGGATGGTTCTCCTTCCCCGCTGGCGGGCGGGTGCCATCCCAATGCTTGAGAAAATTCTCCCGGTGCATCGGACGGTAGCGGCTGGCTTGGAGAAATTCCGCGAACTGCGCGTTGGTAACCGGTGTCTCGTCCATGGCGAACCGGGAAAAATGCGCTGTTCGATGGAAGTGCCGGACTTGAAAATTGTAAACGTCCCCGGCGGGCGGCGTCGAATCGTAGAATCCACATTCACGTACGCGCATTTCGATGCCTAGATCGAGGGTCGCCGCAGGAACTTCAACCATGCCGGCGGGCGGCGCCGAACGGACTTTTCCCGGCCGCGCTGGTAACAGTTCCGTAATCACTTCGGGTGTGGCGGAACCTAGGTTTTCTTCCGCGTTTGAGCGCGCCTGGATGTTCAGAAAACTCACAAAGTCTTTCCCCAAATCCGCCTCCTTGCCCGATATAAAACAGCCGATGCCTCGCGCGGGAATGACGCCGGATAAAACGGAGCTTCCGCCTTCCGTCATCGGGTGCGTTTCAATTCCCGCAATCAAATCAAAATAGCGATGCTCCGGCAGGGACGGAACCGAAAGCAGCGGTCCGTCGATCTTTTTCCTGGTGCGATTGACCAGCGTCCAAAGCCGCAGGCCATTGCCTTCCCAGAGCGATGCGAACAGGCCATCTCGACGGACAGGCACCAGCGGCGTCCAAACTTCGCCGGAAAATAACGTAGTGAATCGCCGTTGGATCGGCAGCATGGACCTCAGGAGCGAGCGATCGCGCGGATTCCATGGAACCTGCGAACCGAAAACATTTTCCCACACCATCATGCCGGCACCGTTCATCCACGCGCAGTGCAGCTCGCCGGTGTGATCAAGGTCCCAGCGCCGGATCAGGTGTTGCATGTGCCGGCGTTCAACCCATTTCGCGCGCAACACTCCCGGTACGGCGCTGTCATCGAACCATTGCGCCCACGAGGCGTGATGATCGGCGAGGCTCTCAAGTGGTATCGCCAGTTCCCCTTCCAGGACAACTCCCGGGCGCGCCGCATCCAACTTGGCGCGGAAGTCATGACCACCCTTCTCCAAAGTATCCAAAAAAATTCCATCGCCTTCCAGTGCGCTCACCAAGTCGACGAGCGCGTCGATGTCACTCTTCGGTTCGCGGCGTGTGCCGGTGTCCCAGGGATTATAATCGATATAGACCCGGACACCGCGTTTATGGCAATGGCGGACCACACTGCGCAAACCGCGCAAGCCTCCCGGCAGGTCACGGTAAAAATCAAACTGATTGCGATCATCGACACCGATTCGCGGATAGGCCTGCCACAACACAACACTGTCGTAGCCGCCCAAATTGCGTTCTCCCTCGTTGAGAAAAGTGTCCACATTGTAATGGCCCGAGCGGGGATCAAGGAATTGCCTGTCCCAAGCCATGATATAACCGCAGCAATAATTGGCGGCCGACCATTTGAATTCAGCCCTGCGATAAAGTGCATTGTCATATTTCAGTTCAGCACGAATTTCGTCACGCCACCGGACGAGGTCCTCGCGGTATTTCGGCCACGATGCGGGATCATCCGGAGCGGGAATAATGTCCTTGGAGGGGTCAAAGCTGTAGGCGGCCGAAGGCGACGCGGCGCGCGCAGGCCAAATTGCCAGCGCAGGCAGGGCAACGGCCATCGTCTTAAGAAACCGGCGACGCGGCGTCTTCATGATTTCATTGCGGCGCGGCAGACCCGTGCCCGAATTGGATCAGAATCCTGCCCGAATGGCGGTGCTGAATGCGCACAACAAATCCCCCGGCGGCGACGGCTTCACAGGTGTAACCTTCGGCGCTCGGATGGAGAACCTGGACATGCCGTAATGTCTTGCCGCCTGTCTCGACGGACTCCGGCGCCTGCCGCAATCTCAATACTTCCCGGGCAGCATCATCGAAAGTCACGTAGGCAATCTTGTTGTCGCTGTATTCGATTGACCGCACGACCGAGGTTGAGCCGAGCAGATGCGATTCCTTTGCTGGCGCCCACTCGGGCACGGAGGCCATGCCCCGCTGGAAATGACGGAGATAATCGCCGTAGCCGTCGGAGAACCAGTAGCCCGTGGGTTGATCCAAACTCGCCAGAACCAGCCCGTCTTCGCGAGAGGCGTAAGTCGCCCAGTTAAACGAACGAAACGCCCGTTCTTTGAAGGCGGTGTCCCCGGTGACTTCATACCAAAGCGCCAGCACGGAGGCATAGCGCGAGGTGTGGCTCGCCATCTTGTCCATGTCGTTGACCTGCTCGGAAAGCACTTCCGCGCCCCATTGGTTGCCCTTCTCGTGTTTTCCCCCCATGGTTCTCGAATTCACGGCAAAAAATCCCGTCACCCAGTCCAGGATGCGTTTGGCGTGCGCCCGCGCTTCGGGGTCCATTTCTGGATGCTGAAGCAGGTAACGGGCGGTTTCAAGGGCGGAGTATTGGTTGCGGTTGGTGCGGTAATCCGCATAGATATGCACGTCCTCGAAGTATTGCGTCCAGATCTGATTTTGCATCGGGTACGTCATGAGCCAGTGCCATGCGATGCTACGCGCGCGGGAATAGGATTTTCGGTCGCCCTGTTTTAACCGGAGCAACTCGTCGAAAAGACGGATCGGGCCGATGGCGTTGGCGGTGTATTCCTCGCGAATCTTGGTGCCCGTCCGCGCATCGACCCGAAACGGCCAAGGCGAATGACTCATGTCCCCGGGACGGACATGTGCCGCCAGGGCGTCCGCGCAACGGATCGCAGCCTCGAGATATTTCTTGTCCAGCGAAAATTCATAATACTGGAGATAAGCGTATCCGAGTTCGCCGACCTTGTCCGGCTCAAGATAGCCCACTCCATCCCCCCGTCCGCAAGGTGTGTGCTGTTCCTGATCGCAGTAGATGGTGTCGGTGCCGCCGACATAAACCGGATTGCCCGCATCCGAACTGGAATATGGAACCTGCACCCACGAATCGGATGCGGACGTGGTTCCGTACAGCAGCATGTGGTCGAGCATTTCTCGAACTCGATCCATGACCACTTGGTCCCCGCTGTAGGCGTGGTAAAGGAGGGCGGAATCCGTCAGCATCGTAAAGAGCCCCGCCGGATTATGGGCCCAGGGCCGGCCCGCAAAGAACGGTTGATTGGTATCGTTCAGGCCGTTGAATTCAGGATAGGTGAAGTAAGTCCGGAGGCCATCTGGTTGCACAGGTATGCTTTTGAACATGTCCCAGTCCACGCGGAGAATTTCGGAGTAGGGCGAGTCGGAATCAACCCAGCTCAGCAGTTTGCCCTGTTGATCCAATCGCACCGGGTGCCAGAACAGTTGCTGGGCCGGCAACGGGTTCGCGGCCAGAAAAAGCGCAATGCCTGCGGCGAAAAATGAACCGAAAGGTGCGGGGATGATTTCCCGGCGGCTCATTTTTTCACTTGCAGGGTGCGCAGATCCACGCTTGGGGGCCGGGTATAGGCCGAAATTCGGACGGTGAGCGCGTCGAATCCGAGAAAGTAACC